>CAYSUV010000187.1:0-3630 GCA_964434275.1 Hadarchaeota archaeon (SeqCode)
TGAAAACACAGCTCGGAAAAGCGTCCAAATATACTGAATTCAAAAATGACAGTCAAGAACTAGCGATGAAAATAGAATCTTTAGGAGAACAATCACCTGGAAGTGGAACACCACACGAAATAACCATTCCTGAAAACTGCATAGTGCGATTCGAAGGAGAAAACGTCATTGCAATAGTGACAGGTTCCTCACACAATTATCCCACAGGAGTTGACATCTATGGAAAAACACTACACACCGGGTCCTACAACCTAAACCTTTCCAGAACCGAAAAAGGAGTGAAAGTTAATGAATGAAAAAGGAAGCATAGTCTGGCGAATCTTATTCGGGGTAGTGATGGCAAGTTTACTCATAGGAATACTAATAGCCTACACCTCAACACAAAAAGAATACACAACAGGAGGGGAAGCCCAAACTCTAGCCGACAGCCTTTCGGAAACAGCTTTCTCAGCCATAGAAGGACAACAACAAACATTTCAATTATACAAAGCTGTTGGAAAGTCGAACTATGAGCTAGATATAGAAAACAACACCTTCATAGTCAGGATCTTAGGGGACAAGCAAGAAGGCAGAGAATACCGATCCACAGTCGGAGTTGAACTAAAGATAAGAGATAATCTTCCAGAACCGGGAAAAACTTTGTATCTTCGGGGAACCGGGGAAAAAGTAATAGTCTCTTCCGAATCTATAACACTTTCAAAAGAAGAGTTAAAAGAACCAGAAAATTACGAAGCTCCTGAATTTTACACATTCTCCAAACAAAACCCTAAAACAAGCACTGGCATAATCGCTTCTTACTTTTACGCGAAGAAAAATTTCTCTACAGATAATCTCGACATAAAGGGTTTCCGATGGAAATCTTCTAAATTGGAAGTAAGAGTCATCGGCGGGAAAAATTATCTCACTACTCTAGAAGTCCAAGGTGAAAAAAATAATGACAATGTGGGTTACATCGATAACTTATGGATAGTTACAAATGTAACAACTGCCGACAACAAAATCCAGAATTATAACCATTCGCCTTCTATAGAAGAAGCTTACCGGAAAGGGTGGTTATTCTCGCCTGAACAAGCAAAAGAGACGGTAAAAGGGAGAACTTGGAAAAGGACCTCAGATAATAAAACAATAGAAATATCTCAAACTATTGATGAGAAAGCCTCCGCAGCAACTACTAACATTTCGACCTATCCGACCTGGAGATTTGAAATCAGCAAAGGAAACCAAATGTATATTTTTCACTTAGCGGCTATGCCTTGGGAATATTCCGAAGAAGATCCAGGGTTTGCTTTCGAATCAGAACCTGAGATGGTGGCTGAAAGATGAAGTTTGAAAAATCAGAAAAAGAAGGCGCTGCCCCTACTTTAGCCATATTCATGATACTCATTATTATTTCGTCAGCTCTCGTTATCGTTCACCTTCAGACTATAGGTGAAAGAAAGGTCTCTTCTATACAACTCTTAATGTCGTCTGATGCTACACGTTCCGCTCTCTCTTCCATAAATTCTGATTTAGAAGGAACTTTAGAAGGCTCTCTTCCAGCGGCGATGCACTACGCCGGGCAGAGAGGGGGAACGGTTGAAAATGTTGAAAATTACATTATTACCTACCTACATAATAGAATCGAAAAAGGTTGGGACTATCCAAACATGAAGGAAAATGTGCCTCTCGTACATGAAAACTCTATCAAATTCCAATGGCAACCGAACGGAAGTCTGCTAGTCACACTAAAACTAGACACTGAAATAAAACACGTTAAAGGACCGTCAGCATACGGAACATATATTCGAGCCAGCACCTTTGTCAGATTTCAGAGATTAAAATACCTAAATGAAAAACTTAATGCCGAAACCCCCAATCATATGAGTAACGCCGAGATGGACGAATTAGAGAAAGATTTGAACAAAAAGTATGAGACTGAAGGCTTCCTGATAGATCTATATAAGGAAGACTCGAGAGTTTGGGTTGCTGTGAGTGATACTTACGGTGGAATGGTTGCGATAACTGATTAGTCAAATGATTTTCAGAGAAGATTCTTGATTTCTTTCAATTTTCTTATTTGAAAATTTGGCTCTTCTGTTGTTTTCCATTCTCTTCGCCTTATTAGTATTGTCTTCATGCCTACAGAATTTGCACCCTTTATGTCGGTGAAAGGTTTGTCCCCAACCATGCAACAATTTTCTGGTTCGACTCCTAGTTCTCGGGCTATTAGTTGGAAGCATTTTGTACTCGGTTTAGACTCTGCAGTATCCTCCCCCCCTACTATAGTAGCTTCAAAAAATTTTGACAAATCCAATGGTCTAATCCTATTCCTCTTCGAAATGTCGGAACCATCCGTATCAGTCAGCAAGCCAAGCAAGTAGCCTTTCTCATCCAAATATTCGAGAACAGAACTCGCCAAGGGAAACGGAGTTGCAGAATCTATATAATTATCCCAATAAGTCTCGGTCAGCTCTCTAATCATAGATTCATCTAAATCCCCATCGAAACCACTCATTTTCAAAAATAAAGGCCACCATTCATCTCGTTCATATTTTCTTTCTCGATTCATTTTGTCATCGAATTTTGATAGTTCTTCAACTAGTCTATTTTTACCCAGTTTGTTTCTCAATTTCGGGAAGTTTTTGCTGATTCTTTCAGCAGTTGCCTTTTGAGCTGCTTTAAGCCCTTTCTGAGCGTCGAGGAGGGTTTCGTCTAAGTCAAAGATTACTGCTTTTATGTTTTCGAGTCTTGGATCTGTCATTATGTTTCTCCGTCGCAAAATCTGGTTACGTAGTTTATCATGATTTTTCGGGCTTCGTCTAGTTTTTCACCTACTTCTGGAACTCCGCAAACCATTAGAAGTACGTCTTTTGTGTTTGTGGTGATTTTTGTCTCTTCGGAATCGCGGTAGGGGTAGATTGCGATTAGTTTCTCAGAGTCCGAAATTACTATTTCTCCACCCTCTAGTTCTTTCGGTTTATCCATGCCGATACCGTGAAATTTTTCTCCTTTTTCAGCGAAACGCATTGTTAATTTTCCTTCTAGTGTTTTTTTGTCGAATGCAGCCAGTGGTATTTCAGAACTGAGAGAGGCTAGATTATAAGCATCGACTAGAGTGTTGATTGCAGGTAGTGTTTTGCCTTGCAATACTCTTCGAACAAGTGCTTCGGAAGCGGGTCTTGTTTTAGTGGGGTCTATATCTATTTCCCAGAAAAAATCTCGATATTTTCGAAAAACGGGGATATCTTTCAGCTCTTCTAAATCTCTTTTTTCTCGAACTTTTGAAATCACTTCATCTTTAAACTCCTCTAACTCTTCTGATTTTTTCTTCACATTTACATCCTTTATACGAGTAGTCAAAACGTTTAGTCCTGGAAATCTGTCTCTTATCTCTTTACTATATTCCAATCTTTACACCCAATTCAAAACTACAATTCTCGGATTAATACAAAAAACTTACAATATGCTCACAAAAAAACGGGCGAAGAACACAATACGAAAAATATAGAAAAAACTGATAAAGACTAACTTCCGCTATAAACTTCACTCTTTCGATAATTTCAAAGATTTTATATTTTAACCAATTGTTTTATCTTTTGAGGTGAAAAGGTGGAGGATAACAAAAAATCAGGAATCCTAATAGTTGTAATC
>CAYSUV010000188.1:0-3615 GCA_964434275.1 Hadarchaeota archaeon (SeqCode)
ATTTTATTCTTGGTCCGGATAAGAAACCGTTTTTCTGACTGTTTTCGTCTATGAATTCCATTAAACCTTCTACGTCAATGAAGTCGGTGATTGGGACTAGTTCCTCGTTTTCGTCTTTAAACGCATATGTTGCGACTCCACAGCCTGGATGTGCAGTGAATTCGACTTGTGGTTCTTCATTTAGATTTTCGATTAATTTTGAGATAGGTAATACAAAAGGAACGGGGTACCAATCCTCTTTGGCTTTTATTTCTCCGTTAAGTTGTTTTTCAGCTTTTCTAATCATTTCTGAATAGGTTATTCTTTCTTTTTTTCTTTTCTCTTCAGTAATATTTTCTATTTTACCAACGAATGATACGGGTTGGAAATTTACCCCCCTCACGATATCGATATTATCTTTAGCGAATTCGATTATATCTCCTATTTCGTGATCGTTGTGCCCGTTTATCAGCACCGGTACAAGAACTACGCCCATTCCGACTTTCCGGAGATTTTCGATAGCTTTTAGGTTCTGCTCATACCACGGATTTGTTTCTTCACTTACTCCATCGAAACTCATATATATCGTGTTTGTCCCGGCTTCTCTGAGTTTTTTTGCTAGCTCTGGATCGTCTCCTAGTTTAATGCCGTTGGTGTTTACCTGTATGTGGGCGAATCCCATTTCGTTCGCTAGTTCCACTATCTCAACTATATCATCTCTTACGGTGGGTTCTCCCCCGGTTATTTGAATTGCTTTGCTTGGTACGGGTTTTTCATTTCGCACTTGGGTCATTTGTTTTTTGAGTTGGTCCATGCTGGGTTCGTATATGAAACCTTCTGCGCCAGCATTGGCAAAGCAGTATGAGCATCGTAAATCGCAACGGTTGGTTACGTAAAGGTTTGTCAGTACTGATTGTGATTTGTGTCTTTCACATAATCCGCAGTCTTGGGGGCAGTTTGTTCCTTTGATTTGGGGATTTGTTACTCCTTGTCCTTCTTCGTCGTATTTCATTATTTTTTCATAGATTTCTACATCGTCCCAGTAGATTGATTTAAAAGTCCCGTGTTCTTCGCACTCTTTTTTAAGGTATACTTTTCCGTCTTCTTCGATAATTTCTCCTGGGATTGTTTTGAGGTTGTCTTCTTTGAAGCATTCGGGACAGACTGATTCAACCTTTTCTCTAACTTCAACCATGATAATCGTTTACTACTGAGAGGGGTAAATGCATATAAGTGTTTTTAAACTATTCCCAATATGAAAACTCGGTTTCAAAAGGGAAAAAAAAATGGTTTCAGAGAAAGGAAAAAACACGCTTAAAAACCTAGGGCTTACAGAATACGAAACCAGAGCATACATCGGATTAGTCAAATCCGGACCCACAACAGCGCGAGATTTGAGCAAAATATCTGGCGTACCACACTCTAGAATTTATGACATTCTCTCCAAACTCGAAAAAAGAGGATGGGTAGAAAGCCAGTCCGGACGTCCTACGAGATACCGCGCCAAATCACCTTCAGAGGCTGTAAGACTACATAGAATTAAACAAGAGGAAAAGCTCAAAGAGGCCTCTGAAACTATTAAGCAAGAGTTAGAGCCTCTTTACGGAGAAGGCGGGGAGATGGAAAAACCCGATGTTTGGACTATTAGAGGTGAAACAGAGATTCTTAGCAGAATAGAGGAAATGGTTACTTCAGCCGATATAGAGATATTGGTTTCTATCCCAGGTTTTTCGGAAAATTTCTCGAAGATAGAGGAGTTTGTCCCTGTTTTGGAAACTAAGGATGTCAAACTTAAGCTTTTGACATCGGAGGAGAATGAGTTTACAAAAGATGTTAGCTCAATTTCGGGTGTGGAGGTCAGGTATAGAGAACCTCTTTTCGGTGGAGGGGTTATTATAGACGGAAAAGAAGCTTTGATTGTTCTCGAGAGTGGTGGTAGTATTTTTGGGATATGGTCCGATGAGATTGGATTAGCTAAGTTTGCAGAAGAATATTTTAATTATTTATGGAGTGATTCTGGTTCCTCGGGTTGAATGCTTCTCTGAAATCTTTCTTCGTTCAAAATGATTTACCTAACTTGTTTAAGAGTTATTATTTTTGTAAGAAATTTCAATTAGTGATGGCGGACTTCATGCTTCTTTTTATAAGTCCATTTACTTTCACTTCCCCCCCGAAAACTCGTTTTAAACCAGACCCGGAAAACTTCTCCCAATGAAAATCACTTATGAGATCCCCGTCTCAAACCTCCAAACCACATATAAATAGAATGATGTGGTAAGCCATAATCTTCTGTTTATTTTGTTTTGAGATCTATGTCTTCTACGTAGAAGTCCTCACTGTTAGATGCTTTGAGGTCTAGCTTTACTTTGACCGCGTTTACTTCCCCCATATTTTCAGGACTGTTCTTCCAGTTGTTTTGCCATGTTTGACCGTTGTCTGTGCTTCCTTTCCATTTTACAGTGTAAGTCCCTAGGTTATGACCTTCTATTCTTAGGTCGGTTATTTTAACCTTTTTTGAGAATCTTTTTGATAGTGCCGCTTCCCCTTTTTCTCCAGCTTTTATCTTGAATAGATTGTCTCTTTTTATGTGCAGATTATTTTCGCTTCGCATGCTTAGCATAGAGGAGACGAAGTGCATTTGTCCGTCTCCTAGTTTTACCGGATGGTCAAGTTCCATTTTGTATTCTTCTACGTCCCTGTTTCCCCCAATCCATCTCGTTTTTATTTTCACGTTTTCACTGTTTTCGTGCATGTCCATGTAGTAAACTGCTCCTCTGCCCGTTATTATACTGTTTTTTGGGGTGTGGAAGTAGTCCATTATGGGTTTTCCTACTCTACCACTTTCTACCTTGCTTCTAGCTGCTTTCTTGCTAATTTTTGAGAACATAGGATCGTAATCAATCATTTCCAAAATATGAGATATGAATCCAACTCTAGCTACTGCCCAGTTATGGTATATGTCGATTACTGGCATGTTTAGGAAGTAGGTATTTGGTAATGATTTTGGATCATACTTTCGGTCTGCCTTGTTTATTTTTTCACCAGAAACGAATTTACCCACATTTTCTGCTCCATAAGTCCCGTCTTCGTCAAAACCGGGGTTGTCTTTCTGTCTATAATCTAAATGCATATGTCCGGAGAAGTGCGCAGTTACTCCATACTTGTCTAAGAGAGTTTTGTATTTCTTAACGGTATGAATCCAATTTGGATTTTTTCCATAAACCCAAGAGTAAGAAAACCCTACTGTGTCAGTCAATTGAGTATGACTCATTATGAATATGTTATTATTCTCAGAATATTTCTCCAAATTATTCTCAACAAACTCAAAAGTCCTCTCAGGAATCGCACTAGTAAGAGTATCACCGTCCCCCTCCCAATCATGCTCTTCCGAAACAAGAATAAACACATTATTACCCATTTTCAAAACTTTAGTTCCGGAAACTCGACCAAGTTTTGTAAAATACTCAGTTCCATAAGACCCCAAGTCATGAAGATGATTACGATCGTGGTTTCCCAAAATATCGAAAACATTATCAGCATTCAAATCGTTCTCCCAACTGTCGTAACCTATCCACTCGTTCTCCAAGGTATGAGCAGTAAGGTCTCCCAAACCAAAAAGATAATCAGCATTAATAC
>CAYSUV010000189.1:0-3613 GCA_964434275.1 Hadarchaeota archaeon (SeqCode)
GGTCGAATTTGAAAGGACCTGTTCCATTCATGTTATCTTGTAGAGGCGCACTTTCTGGATTGTTGTAGTTTTCCCAAGTTTCTTCAGTACCTGGCCATGCTCCTTGAGTTATGGCCCATTCTTTGTCGATTATTGACGCCCAAGTTTGGGAAAGTATACCGAGTAGTGGTGGGTATGGATTTGCAAGATGTAGTTCAACCTTGTTACCATTTACTACCACAGATTGGTCTATTTCTTGGAAACTTACCTGTATTTCCCCTGCTGCATTTCTAGTGCCGTGGACTCCTAGTAAAGGTTCTATCAACATCCATGAGGGTCCACCCGCTCTATCCATGACTATCGCTCTTTCCAATGAGTATTCAACGTCTTCCGGTGTGAGAGAGTTACCGTTATGGAATTTGACATTCTCTCTGATCGTGAATTCATAAACTAAACCATTGTCGGAAACGCTCCAGTCTGTCGCAACTCTAGAAACGTATTCATCCACTTTATTATCCTTGAAAAATATGAGAGGCTCGTAAACATTGAAAATCACTTCGCTGCTAGCAGTATCGTAAGCCCATGCCGGGTCAAGTGTCTCAGGTTCTGCAATTCTATCTATTATGAGAGTATCTGGATTTTTAACTTGCGTTTCTTCAGGTTGGCTCGTATAATAGTAAGCTGCCCCCCCAATGACTATTATTGCTATTACAGCAGCGATAGCAACTCCTGTGCCTATTCCTCTTTGTTTTGATTTCATTCATTGTCACCTCCTATATAGTCTTTGTATCAGGTCATTGTCTATTTATTCTCAAGGATTTAAAAGTTCTAACCTAGGTTTTATTTTAAAGATTGTTGGAAGGTTTTTCCTAATTTTTTAGGTTTTTTTGAATGTTTTTTTGTTTTGTTTTCCTTTTACGTCCGAAATTAGAGTTTTTCATATGGTTCCAGCGTTCTTATTTATCTCTTTCAGCCCCTCCGTTTTTTTCGAGCCCTTTCTCAGTATTTTATCCGTATTTTTAAACTTACGAAATTATTTTTATTTCATTTTAAGCTTTCCAGTTTGTTTTAGAATTTTGCTTTTCGAATATTTTTGAAAGTAATAGTTTGTCCGTGTGTGAAAGTTTTTCTATCTATTTGTTAAAAAATTAGAAGGAGGTGTATTATGAGAGCTTTAATTCTAGCTACAAACGGGTTTGAAGACAGCGAACTGTTCTACCCCCATTACCGTTTGCTGGAGGCGGAAGTAGAAGTTGATGTGGCTACTCCAACTGGAAAATCTATTTCAGGAAAACACGGTATCGAAATAGATGCGGACCTTAAAATTCAGGACGTTGAAGAAAAGGACTATAATCTTTTAGTTGTTCCTGGAGGTCGTTCTCCTGAACATCTGCGTTTAGAGGCTGAGGAAGCTATAAACTTGGTTAAGGATTTTGATGAAGCTGAAAAACCTATTTCCGCAATCTGTCATGGAGCTCAGCTTCTAATGAGTGCAGAGATTTTAGAGGATAGGGAAGCTACATGTTATTGGTCTTTGGTACATGATTTAGAGCATGCAGGAGCAACTTTCATAGATGAATCTGTTGTAGTTAATGAAAATCTTATCACTTCAAGACATCCCGATGATTTACCAGATTTCATGAAGGAAACATTGGAAAAAGTAAAGTAAACCCATCTTTTCCCATTTAATTTTTTTTAAAAGAGCGAAGTGGAGCAATTTTCGGAAATAATTACTAGTTTCATCAAAAAAATAGTATATTTTGAGTATTTGTAGATTTTTAGAGTTTTAGAAGGAATTAAATGAAATAGTAGGTTTTTATAGGGTATAAAATTGCCTTAACTCTATTTAGGTCTACAAATATTTTTTTCCCCGGTGATATTTCTTTTTTTGACAATCAAAAGAGTTATATGGCTGTAAAAGGAAATTACGGGTATAAAATTGAAAATTAGGAAAGCGGAGGTGAGAAATTTATGAAAGATAAAGGTATAGGAATAGTCGCTGTTGTAATTGTGATTGGAGTCGCTGCCGCTGCTACCGCTGGAGGTTATTTTGTTATCTCTAGCAGTGGAGAGAGCGGCACAAGCGGAACTGGCGGCGGTGGAACTGACGAAAATGACGAATCTAGCGGAACTGGCGGGACAACTACTTGGACTCCTTATCAATTTGAAGAAGGAGTACATTATAAATACGAGTTTGATTCCAGTAGTTCGTCAGGGACTTTTACTTGGGATGTAACAAATGTTGACGGTGATCAAATTACGGTAGATGCCTCAGTTGAGATGGATAGTGGACAGACATTCTCCCAAACTGTGACAGGGAATAAAAATACCATTTATACAAAATCCACAGGGTTAATGTTTATAGCACCCTACTATGGCCTGTTCAGTTACTGGGGTCAAGGAGGTCTCTCCGTCGGTAGTAGTTGGTCAGTGAGTTCTAATGAAGACACCTTCAATGTTAAAATTACAAAAACAAAGTCCTACGCTGGACAAGAAAGTTATTTCGGAGAGGCTAAGTTAAACGGTCAATTGATGTACGAAGGTGCTGTGGCGAAGGATTTAGGATTCCCAACCTATTTTGCAGCCTACGACTCAGATACCGGTGAAACAAATTTCGAAATGACACTAATAGAATACAGTTCTTAGGAAAACTAGAAAACGACAATATTTGAGGTTCTGGTTTTTCTAATTTATTTTTTTATTTTTGAATATTTTATTAGCAACTGATTTTAGAGGTCTCAAACAATTGCTTAGGGACTATTTTGAAGTAAAACCTAATGTCGAGATATTACTAGGAGTTAGAGGTCTAATATGAGGAAGGATTAGTTTTTGGAGAATTTTTTGTTTTTCTGACTATTTATTACCGATAACTATTCTTTTACCGGCGTGAAGTTTTTCAAACTTATCTGAAAATCAATAGACTTTAAAGAAACAAAAAATAATTTTGGGACCTAAAATGTAAGCCGGGGGCCGGATTTGAACCGGCGTAAGCGGATCTGCAGTCCGCCGCCTCAAGCCACTCGGCCACCCCGGCGCATGTTTGTGGTTGGTTTTGCGTTTCTGTGTTTTATTCTTTTGTTTCTCTATAGTTTGGGTATTTTATTAAGAGTTGGATTTTTTAGAGTGATGTGCTACATTCTTCGCAATTTGGGTTTTTTCTAATTCTAATTTTATCGAAGTTTGTTCCGTTTTTTATGATTAAGAGTTCGTTTTTCAAAAGGTCTTCAATCCCCACTATGTATTTGATTACCTCATGGGCTTGGATAGTTCCTAAAAGGCCGGGTGTGGCTCCTAGGACGGGGAATTTTTGTGAGGGAGGTGGGTTTGGAACTATGCATTTGAGGCATGGTGTTTCGTCAGGTATTAGAGTTGTTGCTTGTCCGCTCATCCCTTCAACCGCTGCATGAAAAAGGGGAATTTCTTTGTCAAGAGAGGCTCTGTTGAGAATGTATCTTGACGGGTAGTTATCCATACAATCTACTATTAGGTTACAATCCTTCGTCAGCTCTTTGATTGTTCCGTTAGAGATTTCCTTATCATAAGCTTCGATTTCGATGTCATTGTTCAGATTTTTCAGGACTTTTCGAGCGACATCAGCTTTCTTCTTCCCAATGTCTTTTTCTTGGTACAAGGT
>CAYSUV010000190.1:0-3599 GCA_964434275.1 Hadarchaeota archaeon (SeqCode)
ATTATGACTACTTTCGCATTGTTTTCAGATAATTCCGTCAAAGTATCGGAACATTTCAAGATTCTATTGTCATCTAAAATTTCTCCAGTTTCCGGATCAATTGGAGAGTTTATATCCACTCGAACCAATACAGTCTTATCCTCAACCTCGAAATCGTCTAACGTATTGAACTTCATATTTTCCACCGAAGATTTTTGCTAAGAATGGGCTGATGCGTTTCAACCCATCTTTTCGATTTGTTTGGCCATGTCTAAGAGTCTGTTAGAGAAGCCCCATTCGTTGTCGTACCAAGATATGACTTTTACTAGATTATCTGCTCTTACTGTTGTCCATTCTGAGTCTACGATTGCTGATAGAGGATTTCCGATATAATCTGTTGAAACTAGTGGTTTTTCAGAATATCCTAAAATTCCTTCTAATTCTCCCTCTGCTGCGTTTTGAAAAGCTGAGTTTACTTCTTCCTCGGTCACGTCTTCACCAAGCAGAGCTACCAGGTCGACTACGGATGCATCGAGTGTTGGAACTCGCATTGCCATTCCGTGAAGTCTTCCTTCCAAATGTGGAAGTACCTTTGTGGCCGCGATTGCAGCCCCAGTGGTTGTTGGGATAATTGAAGCTGCTGCGGCTCTTGCTCTTCTTAAGTCTTTGTGAACGCCGTCAAGAAGTTGCTGAGCGTTAGTGTACGCGTGAATTGTTGTCATTAACCCTTTCTCCAAACCAAACGTATCGTCAAGAACTTTCACCGTAGGCACAAGACAGTTTGTGGTGCAAGAACCTATGTCAAGGATATCATGTTCATCAGGATCATATTTATCGTCGTTAACTCCTCGGATAATTGTTATATCCGAGCCTTCTCCTTTACCAGGAGCCGTTATGATTACTTTATCTGCTCCAGCTTCCAAGTGTTTAGCGGCATCCTCTCTTTTTCTGAAAAGACCAGTAGCTTCAATAGCTAAATCGACTCCTAAATCATCCCACGGTAAGTCCGCCGGGTTTTTTTCCTGTATAAAATCGATTTCTCTGCCGGCTACTTTGAGAGTTCCGTCCTCAGCTTCCACATTTTCGTCAAGTTCGCCGAATGTAGTGTCATGCTTTAGTAAGTGGGCTAGAGTTGAGGCCGGTGCAAGATCGTTTATTGCAACGATATCGATGTTTTCGTCTCTATTCAGTATTGATCTCAAAAGACAACGGCCGATTCTTCCAAATCCGTTAATTGCTACTTTCATATTCATGCCTCCTTTAAATACATCGCAAGGATAGGTTAAAAAATTACAGCTGGTTCATCGGAGTTTTGAATTTATTAAATGTTTAAAAGGACAATAAGAAGGGATAAAACGAGAAGGAGGAAAGATTTTGTCTGAGGAAAGAGTGGAAAAGATAAGGGAGAGTGCTGAAGAAATTGTTGATAACTTTTCTGATATTGAAAAGGATCTCCCGACTCAAGAAGAAACTTATTATGAACAAGATGCTTTGAACGTTTTGAAATCTGATGGAGAACCTACTTCAGAAGAGAAGCTAGAAAGTTTCCGGGAAAATTTTCTAAAAATAATGCCGGAAAAAGACGAGGATGGTAATCTAAAAGTTGAGGTAGCAGAATGGACGAAATGAACACTCTAAGAAAAGTTGAGTCTGTTAAGAGAGGAGAGTCTACAGTAGCTGAACGTATTGAAGAAAAAATCAAACGAATAGAGAAAAAAGATAAAGAAATCAACGCTTTCATCGAAATAAATGGAGACGCTATAGAAGAGGCAAAAGAGCTGGACAGAAAGATTGAGAAAGGTCAAGATGTCGGAAAATTAGCTGGGTTGGGTATTGGAATTAAGTCTAATATTAACGTTGAAGGGCTTAGAGCTACATGTGCATCTGAGACTTTGAAAAATTATGTTTCCACACACGACGCTGTCGTAGTGGAAAGGATACGAGAAGAAGATGGAATTATTTTAGGAATGAATAATATGGACGAGTTCGCTTGTGGTTCTTCAGGCGAAACAAGCGCATTTGGATTTACTCAAAATCCAGCTGCGAAAGGGAGAATCCCCGGCGGTTCAAGCAGCGGGCCTGGAGCTGCTGTTGCTGCTGGTATGTGTGATTTGACGCTTGGCACAGATACTGGGGGTTCTATTCGGAATCCGGCGAGTCACTGTGGTGTTACTGGTTTGAAACCTACCTACGGATTAGTTCCCAGACAAGGATTGATTGATTTGGCGATGAGTTGCGATCAAATAGGGCCGTTCTCTCCCGATGTGAATGGAGCTGCATTACTTACGGAAGTTATTGCCGGTCATAATCCTAATGAGAGCGCGATGTTCGATGTCGAGTCGGTTGATTATCTTGAGAATCTTAATGAAAATATAAAGGATATGACTATTGGAGTCAGCCCGAAATTTAGAGAACTTACAGAACCCAGCATTATGAAACCAGTTGATAATGCTGTGGAATTTTTAGGAGAGAAGGGAGCCAATATTGTTGAAGCGGACTTGCCGAATCTGGAAAAGGGAATGCCGACCTACTATCTAATCGTTTCAGTTGAGTTTTTCTCTGCAACTCGGAAATTTGACGGAAGAAGGTATGGACACAAAATCGAAGAGGTTTGTGGAGAAGAAGTGTTAAGACGGATTATCAGAGGAAAATACATCAGCAGGAAAGAGTTTAAGGGCCAATATTATCAGAGAGCTTTGCAAGTCAGGACGTTAATCAAAAAAGAATTGTCGGATGCTTTAAAGAAAGCGGATGTGTTGGTCGGCCCCACCGTTCCTAAGCTCCCTCATGAGATTGGGGAAGATATCTCGCCTTCTGAAATGTATGCTTATGATTATCTTACAGTCCCTGCCAATCTTGGGGGTTTGTGTGGTGGTGTCGTTCCGGTTGGGGAGGTTGATGATATCCCTGTTGGTTTGCAGGTTCAAGGTTCTACTCTTGATGAAGTTTCTGTTTTGAGAGTGATGAAAGAGTTGGAGGATAGAGAATGAAAATAGGCTTTGAGATTCATGAACAATTATCGTCTAGACAAAAGCTGTATTGTGATTGTCCAACTGATTATCGCGATGCAGAACCTAATTCTAATGTTTGTCCTATTTGTACAGGAATGCCAGGTTCGAAACCCTCTCCGCCAAACAAGAAAGCAATTGATTCCGCTATCGAGATTGCTCTTATGCTGGATTGTGATATAGTTGTACAAAAACCGATCTATATTCAGAGAAAACATTACGACTATCCAGATTTGCCTAGTGGTTACCAAAGGACGAGCAAACCAATCGCTGAAAATGGAGAACTTGCAGGTGTTGGGATAAGAGAGGTTCATATCGAGGAGGATCCTGGAAAATACGATCCTGTGAAAGGGAGCGTAGATTTCAATCGTAGCGGTATCCCTTTAGTGGAAATAATCACAGAACCGGATATGACTTCTCCCGAAGATGCAAGGGAATTTTTACAATCTTTGATTAGGACGCTTGAGTACAGCGGTAAAGTAAGACCTGAGCCGAGTACGTTGAGGACTGATACTAATATTTCGCTTGAAGGTGGGCAGAGGGTGGAGATAAAGAACATAAATTCTGTTAAGGGTGCCTTTAAGGCTTTGAAGTATGAAGTGATGAGGCAGA
>CAYSUV010000191.1:0-3587 GCA_964434275.1 Hadarchaeota archaeon (SeqCode)
CCGTTGAAGGGCAAAAAATCAAGGTCGGGCTTAATAATCTTACTCTTGATAAGCTTCCTAATAATTTGGTAGAAGCGGAATCGGATTATGGCGATGTGATTATCGATACAAGTACTACGCCGGAGTTAGAGGCTGAACGTTTAACTCGGGACGTGGTAAGACGTCTTCAAGAAATGAGGAAAGATATGGATTTAGAGATGGAGGAGGAAGTTGATGTTTCCATTGGAGTTAGAGATGATGACTTTAAGAATTACCTGCGAAAAGAAGAGGAATATATAAAGGAAGAGGTTAGGGTGAGGCACCTCGAAATTAGCGATCCAGAAAAAGTAGAAGAGCGACGTTATAGCAAAGAATGGGATATCATGAGCAAACACTTTTATCTCTCTATAAGTCGAACAGGTTAGTTTTTGAAATATTTTCTTGACCTGCTAAATCTATAGATGTTTTTTTAAAAAGTAAAGAAAATAAAAACTTCTTTAGAAGTTGGTGAAGTATGGAAGATGTTATTATAGTAGGAGCAGGTCCAGCTGGTCTTGCTTGTGCAAAAAAACTTGCTGCTTCGGGTATTAACCCACTAGTTTTTGAAAAAGACGGATTTGGAGAGAAGACTTGTGGTGATACAGTCGGTGAAAAATGGTTCAAGTTCTCCATAAACCCTTATCTCAATAAAAAAAGTATTGAAAAAAAATTCGAAAAATTTGTTATAAATTTCTATGGAAAAAAACACTATTCCAAAGGAAAGTGGTACACGATAAACAGAGAAATCTTCGAACGTGAAATATACGAAGAAGCGAAAGAGCTAGGAGCCGAATTCATATTTGAACCTGTAGAAAAAATTAGAAGAGAAGAACAAAAAATTGTAGTAAATGACCGTGTTTACACGAAATGTTTAGTAGGGGCCGACGGAGTGGACTCAACCGTTAGAGACTTTCTGGGGCAAAAAATCGTCAAGACATTTGCAATAAGGGGCTATGCCGAAGTAGATAAACAGTATCCTACTATTTTTATAGATAAAAATATTATCGAGGGAGGTTACGCTTGGTCCTTTCCAAAGTCCGGTGAAACAAACATCGGTGTTGGAAGTCATAACATTAAAAAAGTGAAAGAAAGTTGGGAAGAATTCAGCCGTGATATGGAAGTAAAAAATGTTGAAGGCGGTTTTATTCCTTATTCCCTTCCAAAAAAGACCGAATTCGAAAATATTTTACTAGTTGGTGACGCAGCGGGACAAGTGGATCCCTTTAGTTGGGGAGGAATAGCTTTAGGTCTGATTTGTGGAGAACTGGCTGCGGAATCTATTATTAACGGGGAAAGTTATGAGAAATTGTGGAGAAAAAAATTGTTAAAACATCTAATGGTTCTAAAGCTGAAAAGCAAATTATTTTGGGACTTCCTTATGAAATTTAAAAAAAGCAAACGGCTTCTGAGATGGTTCTTTTGAAAAAGATAGGTATAATAGCAGACCCTCACGCAAACCTGGAAGCATTAGAAACGGTCCTCAAAGATATGCCTGAAGTAAATAGAATAGTTTGCGCCGGCGACTTAGTCGGTTTCGGACCGCAACCCAATGAAGTGATAGAACTTGTAAAATCTAAAAACATCCTATCCGTTCTTGGAAATCATGACCAAGCTGTAATAGAGAATAATACGAGTACCTTTGACGAAGAAACTACAAAATCCATAAGATGGACGCGGGAAAAACTGGACAAAAAGAATCTCGACTATTTAAAGAAACTTTCTGAAAAAGAATGGCTTGAAGAAGAAAACTATGAAATTTTTATAGCACACGGAACTCCGAGAAAACCATTAAAGGAATACCTCTATCCTGGAACATCAAACCGTGCGCTAGTAAAAATGACACAAGAAGTAGACACAGATATAATCATACTAGGACATACGCATGTCCCTCTAAAACAAATGATTCAAAGCAAACTAATACTAAACCCCGGATCCACCGGACAACCAAGAGACAGAAACCCTAAAGCAGGATACATCATTCTAGAACTGGGAGAAGAAATAAAATCAGAACAAGTTCGAATACCTTACGATGTTGAAGAAACAGAAAAAAAGATAAAAGACGCTGGCCTTCCGGAGAAACTCGCGATTAGACTTCACTTCGGCTGGTAATTAGGGGCTCTTGAGTTGCTGTACAGCTAAGCTTTTTTCACTGATTACAATGTAGTCTCGGACGGCAACAACGGAACTAAAGGGTACTAATGCGTACCCATCATCATCTGTGGAAAGACTTTGAGCAATCTCTTCCGATTCTGGTTTCACTACAAGAGTTTGTACGTCTCCAGTTTCTTTGTCTACCTCTAAATCGTAAATATTACCTACTCTGAGCCCTTTATCCGTAAGGACGCGCATATCTCTTAGGCTGCTAGCCAAAATTCTTGACATATTTGCCCCTCCTAACTTTTATCTGGTTCCGATGTTTAAAAATATAACTGCATTTTAGAGGTTAATCACACATATAACTGACTCTATAACCCCTATTCATACTATTTTCTTTTAAACGAAGCGAAATGGAACAAAAAATAAGTTGAGATAATCCTCATTTTTACTTTCTGATATCTAAATCCAGAACTATATGATATAAGTCCGGCGCGTAAGACCTCAAAATTCTCTTATTTTTCAGCTTAACGATTTTGTCTGACAGTTCTTTTTTGACAAAATCGAAAGATGGGTCAAATAAATCAGGTTCTTCACCGTAGTCATAAAAATGGATTATCCCACCTTCTTGTTTAAGAGCCTGAACTGCCGAATCTAAAAAATCTCTTGCGAACTCTGGGAGAGGCATCAAAACTCTATCTGCTTTTCCTTGCAAATGCTCCTCAATCACTTTCCTAGCGTCTCCACGTATAGGAATAACCTTCTCTCCGACCTTGTTAATCCGAACATTCTCTTTCATATATTTTACAGAGTGCTCATTCTTATCGATAGAGTAAACTTTTTCAGGATCAGAATGTTTCGCAATCAGTATAGAGTAACAACCCACCCCGGCAAACATGTTCGTCACGACCTCTTCCGGGCTTACCAGTTGAGCTATTCTATTTCTCTCATGACCCAACCTCGGAGAAAAATAAACCTTTGCCAAATCCACTTTGAAAGAACAACCATACTCCTTGTGAATAGTTTCAGTCTTATCCTCACCGGCAATAAATTCTAAATCCCGAGTTCTAAACTCACCGCTGACCGGACTCGTCTGATTAAGAACAGTATTAACATTCCCTTGCACTTTCATCAAAGCCTCACCAATAATTCCCTTCTTACCAGCCAAAACATCAGGAATCTTAATAACAGCAATATCCCCCACAACATCAAAAGAAGTAGGAACCTCTTCCAATTCCTCCTCTCCCAAATCTCCTTCCAAGGCCTCTTTCAAACTCCTAGGTCTACTCAAAAAACTCACCAAGATAAAAATACTATCAAACAATTAAATTTTCTAGAAAATCAGGCGATATTCTCCTCTACTTTCTTTAGCAACATTTCCTCATACTTCGACAACAATTTTTTTCTTATCCTTTCCAACCGATCCATTTCTCTACGATATCTTTGAAACAAAAATACAGAAATAATCACAGGAG
>CAYSUV010000192.1:0-3557 GCA_964434275.1 Hadarchaeota archaeon (SeqCode)
TTATTCCCGCCTAGTTTCTAATTTATAATTCAAAAATAACACTCTATCTTTATTTTAAATCTATTTTATCTAACTTTTCTGGTCAAAAAGAACTTATTTAGATGATGAATGCTAGTTTTTCTTAACTTTTGGTGGATATACCCATGTATATATACTCTAATTTGTAGCTGATTTTTAGGGTGGAAGAAAGGGGTATTTAACTATCCTTGTGGTTAAAAATGACGGGGAAATATGGATTTTCAAAAGCTTGATAATTTATTTCATCCGAGTTCTGTGGCTATAATCGGCGCTTCTGAAAACGAATTATCAGCGGGTTATGCTTATACTCGATTTTTAAAAGAAGAGTTTCAGGGAAATATTTATCCGGTAAATCCAAAACTTGACGAGATTCTCGGATTAAAAGCTTTTTCAAACTTGGAAGAAGCTCCAGACCCTGTTGATTATGTCATATCTTGCATTTCGGCGGAGAAAATCCCTGACTTAATAGAAGAATGTGGGAACAAAAACGTTCAGATAATTCATCTGTTCACAGCTCGAATGAGTGAAACTGGTCGTGTGGAAAGAAAACAACTCGAAAAGGAAGTTCTCAGAAAGGCTGAAAAATACGATATTAGAGTTCTAGGTCCAAACTGTATGGGAGTATATAACCCGGAAGTTGGTCTTTCTTACAATTACGATTTCCCTCAAGAACCTGGGTGTATTGGTGTAATATCTCAAAGTGGCGGAGCTTCGAGTGATTTGGTTCATTATGGGGGGATAAGAGGACTCAGGTTTAGTAAAGTCTTCAGTTATGGGAACGCTCTTGATTTAGACGAGTCGGAATTGCTTCAGTATCTAGCAAAAGATGATCAAACAGAAGTAATAGCGATCTATATTGAGGGTGTAAATGATGGCAAAAATTTTGTTGACTCCTTAAAGTTTGCATCTGAAAGAAAACCGATAGTTGTTCTTAAAGGTGGAAAGTCCAAAGCAGGTGAAAGGTCTGTTAGTTCACATACTGCATCTATGGCTGGTTCTGAGAAGGTGTGGAAAGGAATCTTCTCTCAATGTGGAGCGGTAGAAGTTCAGAGTTTTAAACAATGGATAGATCAACTGGTGGCTTTTAGATTTGTCCCGCAAAAATTGGGAAAAAGATTACTAATAGCGGGTGGTGGAGGAGGTAAAAGCGCGCTTTCGGCTGATATATGGGAAAAAGAAGGATTCAAGATTCCAGAAATTCCGCAAACTATGAGGGATGAGTTAAAAGATAAAGCACCTGAGGTTTGGGATTGGTTGAAGAATCCTGTCGATTTTTCTATCTTACAAGACTCATTTCTTACACCTGACGAGGTGTTAAAAATGTTCGAAACCTCCGAAGAAGTTGATTTTTTCATATTCAATTTGACGACTGGAGACTTTCTACCTAAGGATGCTTGGCGATTATGGATGGAAGAACAAAAGAAAGGAATGTTAAAGTTAAAAAAAGACGACAAACCTGCGATAGTAGTAGCTGAAACGAGTGGAGCTCCATCGAAGAGCTCGAAAAGCTGGAGATGGGAGAGTATCGGTGAGTTATGTAGTGATTTCA
Source organism: Hadarchaeota archaeon (SeqCode) (assembly GCA_964434275.1). Taxonomy (GTDB): domain Archaea; phylum Hadarchaeota; class Hadarchaeia; order Hadarchaeales; family JAGGTB01; genus CAYLJV01. The sequence continues at coordinate 1,568 of CAYSUV010000192.1, forward strand.
TTGAAAAAGGCGTACCTGTGTTCTCCTCCCCTAAAGACGCTGCTAGAGCACTGAGAAATGCAATAGACTATTGGAAATCCCAATAGGTGGATTAGGGCTGTTTATAAAGTTAAAAAATCAGGGTAAATTTTTTTCTTGATTTGGACCCATCAATTAAAGTAGTCCCTTATAAAAACAATATAACGAAATTCGGAAAGGTGTCCTTATGAAAATTTTGTTGGATGAGATGTATACTGGTTTAAAAGAATATTTTGAGATAATGGGTTGGAATGTTTCAACTGTTAAGGAGGAGGGTATCGCAGGCTGTGCGGATAAGGAGATAGTTGAGTATGCCAAAGAGCACGAGTTTCTAATAGTTACTGAGGATCAAAAACCTGCGGATTTAGCCGATTTAGAGGATGTTCCCTATATATTAATTTCTAAGCGTTCGATAGCGAAATTAATTGATTCTATGATTAGGGAAAAGTATATGGAATGATTTCTTTATTCTAAAAGATACAATATTGGTGTCGTATTTATTAGTGCGTATTATCAAAATCAATAATATTTATAAGGGTTAAGAAATATTAACAATAACTAAACAAAGCATAACTAAAACCATATTAACTAAAATAGCTTGAAGGTGAACAAATTTGAACAAACCACTATTACAAAAAAACATTAGCATCCCACCACAAGACGAAAACATAAAAAACTCCACAACCTCCGAACAAGCAAGCCAAAAAGGAATTCAAACGAGTGAAACAAAAGAGCAAAAACGCGAAGAATTCTTAAATTCACTGCTACGGCACGACCTAAAAAACAAACTCAGCATAATAACGGGTTTCCTACAACTATTAGAAGATGCAAATCTATCCGCGGAAGAAAAAGAATTCCTAAAAAACGCAAAAAAAGCAGCAATTGACAGTTCTGACCTAATAAACACCGTCAGAACTCTAACAAAAGAGGGAGAAATAGAAACCAAAACCATAGAAATAAGCTCCATTCTGGAAGACGTGATAGAAGAAAGGAGAAAACAAGCCGAGCAAAAAAGCATAGATATCAAATTTCTCAGTAAAGACCTTCAAGCTAAAGGCGGGCCTCTCCTCAAAGAACTTTTCTCCAATCTGATTGAAAATTCGATAAGTCATTCGAAAGGTGGGAAAATTAGAGTCAGTACATACGAAAAAAGCGCGGAAGTTGTCGTAAGGGTCGAAGACGATGGGAAGGGGATACCAACCGAATTGAAAAACAAAATGATTGAAAAAGGCTACAAAGGACAGGATAGCAACGGATCTGGTCTAGGAATGCACTTATCAAAAACTATTGTGGATCTTTATAACGGAAATTTAGAAATAAAAGATTCGGAATTGGGCGGAGCAAGGTTTGACGTTCATCTTGAGAAGGCTAATAATTGCCGTTAACTCGAAAAGATAGGAGAGGTCCGCTCACCCCCTCAAGTTTGTCTAAACGATGGATTCTATGGTTGTATAATCCTTTTCAGGAACCGTTGTTTCTTCACCAGTCATAATCTTTTCTAGAGATTCTATAGCCCCTTGTCTGTGGAGAGGTTCGTTATTGTTACCGCATTGATAGGCGTAGGTACAGTTGGGGCATCCGTGGATACTATCGCATTTACACTCATTTAAAATGGAATGTGCTCGTTCTATAGCCAGTTCGAAACGGTTATACAAGAGTTTGGAGATACCTGAGCCGCCGGGAGCACCATCATAAGCAAATATTATCCCTGTATTCCCCATAGCGACCCCTCCAACCTCACCACTCCCTCCTCCTGTCAACATATCGTTTGTTTCTAGAATTGAGTGTTCAACCGCATGAAATGTTCCTGAAAGCTTCTCTCCTGAATTTTTTTCCGAGTTTTTCGGTAAATTGGGTAATGGAGCTTTAAATACTAGTCCAAGGGTATCAAAGGTATATTTTATCGGTTCATCTAACCAGCTCTCTTCTTCAACATTATCTTGAAAAACATTTATTGTATAGTACCCATCAA
>CAYSUV010000193.1:0-3547 GCA_964434275.1 Hadarchaeota archaeon (SeqCode)
AGTTCGGGCACTCTGTGCTCGGATAATTTCGACGACTTCAAAGTACGGAAATACACATCCCCAAAACCAACTGCAAGTATTGGGGAAGAAGAGATTCCATCTCCGAATTTGGTTTCACCGGGCAACGAGAATGCTATCGAAGACAATACTCCTACTCTTAAGTGGGATAACACTTTTGTGGCGGACAATTATGAAGTGTGGGTCGATAATGATTCTGATTTCTCGTCACCTCTTTCAGGTTTTCCCGAGAATACGTCTGACAATTACTACCAGATTTCATCCGAGCTTGACGAGAGAATTTACTACTGGCGAGTCCGTAGTTATGATGACGGGAATGTTAGCGAATTCTCAGATAACTGGTGGTTTCGAGTAGACTTGAGTCCTCCCTCCTCCCCATCCTTGGTGTGGCCTGAGAATGAGAAAAATTTGAATGATAATACTCCTAATCTTGATTGGAATAAAGTAACAGATCCAGCCAGACCAGTAATGTATCGCTGTCACGTTAGTGATAATTCACAGTTTCCTTATGATAATTATAATTCCGGTTGGGTTGAGAACGATAATTTTCAAATCCCATCAGAGATGTCAGAAGGGGTCTGGTACTGGAGAGTTCAAGCTAAGGATAATCTAGGAAAGATTGGAGAGAACTCGAACACTCGATGGTTCAGAATTGACGTGACTCCTCCCACTACGCCAACGAATTCATTGCCTGAAAACGGAGAGAACATAAAGGATAATACTCCGCGCCTCTCCTGGACGGACTCTACCGATGTAACTCAAATTACCTACAACCTATACGTCGATAATGATCCTGAATTCACATCGGTCGACTATAAGTTTACAGGTCTTGAATCCTCTTATAAGCAGCTCAATCAAACAAAACTGCCTGAAGGCATGTGGTATTGGAACGTCTCTGCCCATGACAACGCTGGAAATGTAAGTGATAATTCGGAAAAAACTTGGTTCCGAGTTGACCAAACTCCTCCAATCGCTACGCTGACCTCTCCCAAAAATGGGGAGAATATGTTTGAAAACACACCTCTGCTCAACTGGGAGAACGTTAAAGACCCTAGCGAACCAGTACTTTACCGCGTACAAGTTGATGAAAATTCTAATTTCTCATCGATAGACCGAGACTCAGAATGGATGGAAAATGACAACTATCAAATCACGAACGACCTTCCCGAAGGAGTCTGGCACTGGCAGGTTCAAGCAAAGGATAACGCCGGAAACATCGGCATTTCTGATAATCGATGGTTCCGTGTTGATCAAACAAAGCCGGGAATACCTGAATTGGTTTTGCCAGATAATAATAAGAACGTGTCTGTTAGCACTCCTACTTTTAAGTGGAGGAATGTTTCGGATCCTTCGGGAGTCACTTACACGCTCGTCGTGGACAATGAAAATGGTTTTGATAACGCCTATTATGAGTATTACAAGACTGGGATTCCAGAAAACGTTCATACGAGCGAGAACGTCCTTCCTCAGGATAATTATTACTGGCGCGTCAAAGCGGTCGATGGGGCTGGTAACGAGGGCGAATGGGCTGATTGGTTCAAGTTCACAATCCCTCCCCTCGCTGCACCGGGGCTCGTGAGTCCAGAAGACGGGGCGAACCTGTACGATAATGCTCCTCTATTCATATGGGAGAACACTAGTGTCGCCGACAATTATGAACTCTGGGTTGATAACGATTCTGATTTTTCTTCCCCCTGGTCAAGTTTTCCCGAAAACACGACTGATAACCAGTATGATTTAGGTCAAAAAACTCCGGATAATTTGGTTGAGGGTGTTTATTATTGGAGGGTTCGAGCTTTCGAGGATAATGAGATTAGTGATTTTTCGACCGTTTGGTCTTTCCGCGTGGATCAGACTTCTCCAGTGGCTCCTGGTTTGGTTTCTCCGGATCAAGGTGAGAATTTGAACGATAATACTTTGACACTTGATTGGAGTTCGGTCAGTGAGAACTCGACCCCTGTCGAGTATAGAGTTCATGTGAGTGATAATTCTCAATTCCCGTATGATAATCGAGATCCTGGATGGATTGAGAATGATGATTGGACGGTCACACCTTCTCTCCCTGAAGATGTTTATTATTGGAGAGTTCAAGCAAAGGATAACGCTGGTAATATTGGGGATAATTCTGATTTTCGTAAATTTCAAATAGATATTACGAGACCTTCACCACCAAGCCTTATTTCTCCTGTGAATGGAGAGAATTTGAATGATAATACTCCTGTTCTGGATTGGGGTGATGTTAGCGATAATTCTCCTCCTGTTTTGTATCGGTGTTATGTTGATAATGATTCTGATTTTTCTTCTCCGGATTATAATTCTGGCTGGGTGGAGAACGATAACTTTCAGATTCCTTCTGAAATGCCGGAAGGGGTGTGGTATTGGCGTGTAAGAGCTAAAGATAACGCAGGGAACAAAAGCAACTTTACAAGTTCAAGATTTTTCCAAATCGACGTAACGCCTCCAAATCCTCCAAGCCTTATTTCTCCTGTGAATGGAGAGAATTTGAATGATAATACTCCTGTTCTGGATTGGGGTGATGTTAGCGATAATTCTCCTCCTGTTTTGTATCGGTGTTATGTTGATAATGATTCTGATTTTTCTTCTCCGGATTATAATTCTGGCTGGGTGGAGAACGATAACTTTCAGATTCCTTCTGAAATGCCGGAAGGAGTGTGGTATTGGCATGTACAAGCTAAAGACAACGCTGGAAACGTGAGTGATAATTCTGGTTCTAGATCGTTCCGTATTGATGTGACGGCTCCTTCTGCTCCGGGTCTTGATTCACCAGAGAATGACAGTACTGTGACAGTTAATAAGCCAACTTTTAGGTGGACAGAGGTTATAGATAATTCTGGTATTTCTTATGAACTTGTTATTGATAATAATTCTAATTTTTCTTCTCCTTTTGTTTATCACAAGTTAGGAATTCTTGAAAATCATCATACAAGTGAGGATACTTTAGGTTCGGATAATTATTATTGGAGAGTTCGTGCAGTTGACGGTGCAGGGAATGAGGGAGAATGGTCAGTTCGATATAAATTCGGAGTTCCGCCTTTAACTGCTCCAGCTCTTGTAAGTCCGTCGGATGGAAGTTATACGAATGATGCTACGTTGCCTCTCAAGTGGGCGAGTGTTTCTGGAGCATCAGAGTATCGGGTTGTTGTTGATAATGATTCTGATTTTTCTTCGCTAGAAGAAAATGTTACTAGTGAGGAAAACTTGTATACCACTTCTACTCTTTCAGATGAGAATTATTCTTGGAAAGTTCGTGCCAGAAACTATAAATGGTGGAATGATAATTGGTCTTGTCGCAGTCCAGTCACAATTAATGGTTCTCATGTGGAAAACTATCAAATTAAGATAGTGATTCCTTATGATTCCAATATGCAGACAGATTATGGGGATCTACGTTTCTTAGAAAGCAGAAAAGGTGGCGGATTATCATTCTGGATTGAAAACTATACGACTGATAACGCAACGGTTTGGATTAGGCGGGAGAAAGATCTTGACGATAATATTTACATGTACT
>CAYSUV010000194.1:0-3479 GCA_964434275.1 Hadarchaeota archaeon (SeqCode)
AATAAGGTTCGTCTCCGAGAACGCCGACACCTGTTACTCCGATGGAAACTGCAGTTCGATCTTGAAGTTTTTTCCTCGCATCGGAAAGATAGTTATACAAAAGTGCTGTACTTTCATCGTAACTAATCAAACCTTGACTATATCCCGACCACATGCTAGTATAAATCATGAAAGAGACCTTATCCCACTCAACCTCGAAGACCGGAACCTCCATCAAATCCTGGATAAAATCAGTACCAATAACTGCATCGTTAATAACTATCGGGTCGACAGCTGTCAGAGTTTTCACATCAAAGTCATGAATTTTATCCAGTAAAGAATTATATTCATTAACCGCGTTTTCGAATCTCTCCCCATCCAAATTAGAAAACCCTGCTTTCAGAGCAACTGAAGGTTTTTCATAAAAACCCGCATCAAGTATGTTTTGCATTTGAAAAATCGGAGTTTCCAAATCAATACCTACCCAAGGGAAATACAAACCATTCTCAGAAGCCCACTCAAATATCTCATCCAGATAATCCGACAAAAACCTCACATTCCTCTCAGAAGGCCAATAACCTAATTCAAAAGGCAAAAGCAACCAAAGACACAATTCTATATCCTCATCCTCATACTTTCGTACAAGTTTGGAATACTCATCAAAGGACTGATAAGGAACGGCAATATTAAGACAGACATCAAACTCTTTAAAAACACTCATCAATTCGCTTTCTAAGGCTTTCTCAGGTCCAATATTTTCTCCCCAAACTCTAATTTTAGAAACTCTCGAAATAGAAACCCCATCCGAAAAAACTAATCAAGCTGCCCATGTTTTAGAATCTCTTCAACGTCTTCTCTCCAAGGCAAACCCTCCATAGGACCCTGCTTTGAAACGGTTTTAGCCCCTACAGCATTTGCGAATCTTGCTAATTTTTCAATCCCCATATCTTCCATCCATCCAACTAGCAAAGCTGCGGAAAAGGCGTCGCCGGCCCCCGTAGGATCAACCTCATCTATTTTAAAACTTGAAGATTTTATTTCCCGGTCTTCAGTATAAATTCTACAACCTTCATCTCCTAATTTAATGGCGACACATTCGACACCCTTGTTCAACATCTTATCTACAGCTTCTCCCTCGTTCTCAATACCTGTTGCAACTTTAAGCTCATCAGCGCCGGGCGAAAGTAAATCACTTACCTCAATAATTGGTTCGGCAATATCTTCAAACTCTACCCCTTCGATTGTTTCAACACGAACATTCGGATCAAAAGAAATCAACGTGTCGCTATCCTCAGCCAAATCCACCGCTTTGTAACAGGCCTCTCTCATACTATCACACATAGTTAAAGCAGATCCCGTAATGTGCAAAGCAGAAGAATCTCTAACAAAATCCTCAGAAACATCCTCCGGCTTAACATCACCAGCGGCCGATTTTCCCACGTGGTATAAAAATTTTCTAGTTCCATCTCCAAAATATGTGACGAAAGCAGTTCCGGTAAACTCATCTTTCAATTCTTTAACTTGAGAGATGTTCACGTTATCGTTATCTAATCTGGATGTGACAAGGTTCCCGAAATCATCTTCTCCCACAGACCCTATAATTCCAGAACTTTTTCCAAGCCTAGCAACAGCGTCGATAAAAATCGCAGGAGCCCCGCTTGGGAATGGACCTACGAATTCTCCCGGTTCGTCTAGGGGTACATCTACTTTTTTTCTCATCACCTCTACCAGTATTTCACCTATTGTGATTATTTCCGCCATTTGAAGACCTCTTGATGTGCTGGTGGTTTATCATTATTTTAAGTCCACTTAAAATTCAGTCTTATGAGTTTAAAATAGTTCAAAAAAATGTTAGAACTAAGGTTTCCCTTTTGGTCAAACAAAAAAATCTAAATGTTTCAAGATTAAATCATTCACGATTCGTATGGAAGAAAAAAAGAGGGGTTATGTCGAGGTAATTGTCGGAATTATCCTGTTTTTCGCTATTATAGCGGCCGGAATTGCAGCAGCTGCTTTCATCGGAGCCCGATATGCGCCTGAACTAGGGTATTTGTATATATTATCCTCTATGTTATCGGGCCTTATCATGGGTCTTCTGAGTGGAATGCTTATTCTGTCCGGTTATCTTAGAATTTCCGATAAGAGAAAGTAAATTATCCAGCTTCACGGATACTAGCTAAGTTAGAAAAAGCTGTGCTTAGTTTATCTGAAGCTATTGATTGGCGAAATCGTTCTGCTAGGTAGAAGTTTCGTAAGCTATGATGATGCCCATTAATATGGGGATTATGAGCGGCATAACGATAATCATGTTGCTTTTTAGGAATTCTATTATGCTGGTTTTTGAGCCTCTTGTGGTTCCTTGGAGGGGATGGTGTGCAAGCGTGATTAGGTTCGTTTTCTTCGGCTGATTTTTTATGGTTTTTTCCCACCATTCGAATGAGTCATTTTTGATGAATCCTGTAGCTCCTGTTCCATCGTCGCTCATCAGGATGAAGGTTACGTTTCCTCTTTTGACGGTATAATCAAGATCGTTTTCTATCAAAGCTTGATAATTGCTATGATCTCCGGTAAAGTACGGGTTAAAGTCATGATTTCCGGCTAGTTCGTAAAAGTTTTCAAGAGGGAGAGCACTGTTTTTTAGATAATCTATTAATTTTTGATAATCCTCTTTGCTTCCGTGGTCTACTAAGTCGCCGGGGACAAGAGCCATGTCGGGTTTAATTTTTAGACTGTTTACATCTTTGATAGAGTTCTCTAGTATTTCCCAATCTTTTTGATTAGTAGGTTGCATGTCGCTAAAGACCCAAATTATTAGGTTGTCTTTGTTCCAGTGAAAACTATGATTGAGATAAAAGGAGAACTTATTCTCTAATTTATTATTCCATTCGGAGTTAGTATGATTTCTGGATTTCACAGTCACTTTTTTCTCACCATTCTCAAAAATCATGAAAAGAGATTCTGGATATTCAAATATTGAACCATCATCTATGAACGTTGTTCCCCACTTGTCCACACGAACATTTTCCATACTATGTTTTGAATGGACATGCCCATGAATCCAAGCGGACATATTTTCCTCTTTCAAAACGTTACTGAACCTTTCACTATCTACAATACCACCACTAACAGGAGGAAGAATACCAGCACCCCACACAAGAAAAACAGAACTGAATGCTGCAAGAGTGAGGCCAACTATTAATCCGATGAAAATTATTCTTTTCATTTCTACCACTTGCCTATCTTAATATCCCCATATATTATCATTCCCCTGATTAACTAAAAATTATTCAGATTTTTAAATCAAGAGAAGCCAATCTCAACTTCTACCGCTAAGGATCATACCACCGATAGTGATTGCTAAGATACCGATAATTTTAAACGTAGTTGCTTTCTCGTTAAAGAAAGCAAAGCCTGCTAAAACAGGCACCATAACCATGAAACCCGACATGAAGGGGCCTACTACTGCTACTCTTCCTTCGCTAAGAGCCCAAAACCACACG
>CAYSUV010000195.1:0-3458 GCA_964434275.1 Hadarchaeota archaeon (SeqCode)
TTCGACTTCACCGCCATTAATGGTTTAGTTCTTGCAACACTCCTAGCAGCACTTAAAAATTTTTGAGAATCCTTTATTTCCTCTATATACATCAGAATGCTTTCAGTCTCGATATCCCTACCAAAGTAATCAATCAAATCACCAAAGTCCACATCTGCTGCATCTCCTATCGAAACAAAATTACTAAATCTAACCTTACTATCAATAGCCCAATCTAAAGCAGACGAAGACAAAGCCCCACTCTGAGATATAAATGTAATCCCCCCAGAATTTGGCATCTGTTTTGAAAGAGAAATATTCAACCCTTCTGAAGGATGTATCAAACCAAAACAATTTGGACCTATTATCCTCATTTCGTATTCTTGCACTATTTTTCTCAATTCATTTCCTAGTTTTTTTCCTTCAGGTTCATTTTCTGAATAACCTCCAGGGGACATAATCACAAGCCCGCCAATGCCGTTCTTTCCACAGTTTTCAACCTTCTCCAAATTAACAGGCTCCTCCCCCGTCATAACTCCAAGATCTATAGAATCAGGCACATCTTCCAAACTAGAAAAAGCTTCAAAATTTTTGATTTTTTCATTTTTAGAGGAAATGGGATATACTTCGCCTTGCCAAGCCTCATATAAATTTTCTAAAACAATCTTTGTCGCCTTATTTCTTTCCGCCGCATCAATAATAGCGATTGAACCTGGTTCAAAAATCTTATCCAACTTTTTAAAAGACATTAAATACCACTACCCAAAAACCCATATTTCTTTTACCAAACAGATTTATATTTCCAACCACACTCCCATTTCGCAAACATTCCCTTCGAAAAAACTAGCTTTTCGAAGTATTTGGACACGTCAATCACCCATAACGAAAAATTTTCTGTTTATAAACAGGCTTCTAGAAAAGTTTGTTGAAATGTTCCAAAAAGACCGCAACGCACGGCTAAAAATCCTAAAAACATGGAGGTGAGGAGATGATCAGTAACGAGGCCTTAGAAGATGAAACAGAAACTGGGGAAGCTTCAACTCTTCGAATAGTTGCAAAAAAAGAAAAAGACGAAGAACCATTTACAGTAAACATCCCGGTCAAAGAGAACAAATTCTCTCTAGTTCTACCCAACGGGTTTATAAACTGGCCAAAAGGAAAGCCATATCCGGACCCGATAAGAGTGAAAATAGACGAAGAAAAAAACTTATGGTTGAACTTCGGTGTTTCAAAAGAACACGGTTTTTACGCCACAATGAACATCAGCGAAAACACGGAAGACTAAGGAAAATATTTAGCTGGATGATGTCTAATGCATCGTCCAGTTCTCTTTTTTTAACTGTCCTTTTTTCCAAATTTTACTATTTTAAAATAATTTATTAGGCCAACTTTAAAAACATTGAAGGAATTAAATTATAAACAAAAGGAATACTATAATGTGTTCCCATGAGTGAAGCCCAGATAGAAAGTATCCAGTCAAGAAAAATCTTGGACAGTCGGGGGAATGAAACTATAGAAATAGACATTGAAATCGTTGGAGATAATGACAAGACTGGATTCGGAAGAGCCGCGGCTCCAGGCGGTGCAAGCAGAGGAGTGCACGAAGTAGTAGCTTTTCCAGGCCAAAGCGTTGAAACTTCGATTAATGAGCTAGAAGATGTTATCCCCCAGTTAAAAGGCTCCTCATTACCAAATTACTCTGCAATTGACGAAAAAATGAGAGAGCTAGATGGAACCGATAATCTTCGGAAAATAGGGGGAAATGCTATAGTCACTCTCTCAATGGCCAGCGCAAAAGCCCTAGCCGATCTAGATGGTCTCTCACTCTTCGAAAATCTTAAAGAAACCAAAGAATATCAACTACCTTATCCCCTCGGAAATGTTTTAGGTGGGGGTGAGCATGCAGGCGCTACAGCTCCTGATATACAAGAATTCCTTTGCCTACCTTTAGGAGCGGAAAGTTTTGAAGAAGCGGCCTTTGGAAATGCAAAAGTTCATCAAAAAGTGAAAGAGTTCGCCAACGAGGCTGATAAGGCTTTTACAGGAGGTAAAAGCGATGAGGGAGCTTGGTCTCCGAACATTTCTGATGAGAAAGCATTGGAGATTGTGACTAAAGCATGTGAAGAGGTATCAGAGGAGTTAGGATTTGAGATAGGGGCAGGATTGGATGTTGCCGCCAGTAGCTTGTACGATACAGAAAGAGGAAAATATGTGTATGACAGAGAAGGTGCCTATCGTAATACTGGGGGTCAGATAGAGCTGATTTTGAATTACATCGAAAAATATGATTTAGTTTATGTTGAAGACCCTATTCAAGAAGAGGACTATGATGCTTTTTCAGAAATCACGGATAAAGCTGGTGGGGACTGTCTCATTTGCGGGGATGATCTTTTCGTTACCAACGTAACTAGAATAGAACGGGGCATGGAGATGGATGCAGCTAATGCTGTTCTAATTAAACCTAACCAGATAGGTACTCTTACAGCTACTAAAGAAGCAGTGGATTTATCAAAAGAGAGCAATAGCGTGCCAGTCATCTCTCATAGATCTGGAGAAACAACTGATAATACTATATCACATCTCGCAATAGGTTTCGAATGTCCTATAATCAAAACAGGCGTAGTTGGTGGAGAAAGAATAGCAAAACTTAACGAACTTATAAGGATAGAAGAAAAACTTGGAGAAGAAGCCAAAATGGGTGAAATCGAATGACACCAGAAAAACTGGAACAAATCGAAAGCAGTGGAGAAGAATTAGAAGAACCCCTAACAGATATGGAGCAATATCTAGCGAGTGGAGTGCATATAGGCACCCGGCAAAAAACAGGAGACATGGCTCCATACGTATATAGAGTTAGAGCCGACGGATTGTTCGTTCTAGATGTCCGGAAAGCCGATGATCGAATAAGATCCGCAGCCAAACTAATTTCAGAATATGACCCGAAAGATGTATACGCAGTTTCGGCTAGACAATACGGACAAAGACCAGTCGAAAAATTTGGAGACGTGACGGAAGTAAGAACAAAAGCTGGTAGATTTATCCCAGGAACACTAACCAATCCATCCTACGAAGGATACATAGAGCCGGAATTAATCATCGTAACAGATCCAGTCGCAGATAAACAACCGTTAAGAGAAGCAGCGACAATAGGTGTTCCAGTAATAGGAATATGTGACACGGATAACGAAACAAGAAACATAGACTTGGTGATTCCCGCAAACAACCGGGGAAGAAAGGCACTAGCACTCGTGTACTGGTTACTCGCAAAGCAAGTCCTCATAGAAAAAGGAAATCTAGAAGAAGACGAAGAATGGGAAGTACCCTTAGAAGAATTTGAAACACAATTTTCTGAGGAGTAGATATGCCGAGCGTCAGACCCCCTGCGGTCGCCGGTCTTTTTTATCCAGCCTCAAGAAAATCACTCGAAAAAAAGATAGAGAAAAGCTTTAAACACAGTTACGGTCCTGGCGAAATTCCTG
>CAYSUV010000196.1:0-3455 GCA_964434275.1 Hadarchaeota archaeon (SeqCode)
ACTTAATATTGGTCAAAAAGACTCCAAGATAACCAATCGAGCCGAACCAATAATAATCCATTATAAACCCAGAAGCGATAGAAACCGCAGCCATAAATGCAGAAATGATGATAACTATATAGATAAACCATTTCAAAGCAGTCTGACCTTTTTCTGAAGAAAACATCTTTACTCTCCTTTATTGAATATTGGATTTAGATTAATAACAATTGTTTTTATTACGGGAAGTTTCAAGTAGTTTGTCTGGAGAAATAGAAACGATGAGCAGAGTTTACAAATACGACGGTTCAAAAGCCTTGATTAAAAAAACAGATGATGGATATGTAGCTGAATGTAGATGTGGATGGATTAGTGATACAAAAGACTCAAGAGAAAAAGCGATAATTGATTTCGAAACTCATGTAAGTTCCGATCCGAAACACCGAATAATTAGAGAAGGATACGGTCCAAATCTGATAAGCTTGATTTTAGCCGCTATTGGTATAATTTATGTTATATCCCCTTTTGATTTAGTTCCTGACATCCTAGTGGTTGTAGGATGGTTGGAAGATATTATTATATTGATTTTCTCAATTATTTTCATAAAAAAAGGATTGGAGGGGGAATCACCAGGGGATATCCTTTCAAGTATCTTTTCTTAACAAAGTAAAAGGAAACAATAAATTAAATTAGTTTTGAAATACCTCAGATTTTGGAGGTGAGGTACAAATGAGCGATAAAAAAGTTTCAATCCCGGAATCCCTATACGAAAAAGTTGAAGCTAGATGCGAAGGAACAGGATTCGAATCAGTTTCCGAGTACGTAGCATACGTCCTTCGCGAAGTAGTTGAGGAAGAGGAAGAAGAAGAGGAAGAATTCTCAGAAGAGGACGAAGAAAAAGTAAAGGAAAGACTAAGAGCACTCGGATATATGGACTAAAAGGAGCTAAAAATGAGCAAAGAACTCTGCTTTGTAACCGTAATAGGAGAAGACCAAAAAGGAATAATCGCAAAAATGGCCAATTCGGTCTATGAAAAAGGGATAAATATTGAAGACATTAGTCAGAAAGTCATAGAAGGTTATTTCGTAATGAGCATGCTTCTAGACATAAAAGAATCCGAATACAGTCTAAAAGAGATAGAAGAAGACCTTCAAAAAGTCGGTGAAGAAATGGGTTTACAAGTACAATTGCAGCACGAAGAAATCTTCAAATCAATGCACAGGGTATAAAAATGGCTTTCACAGTGGATGAAATTTTCGAAACGGCCAGCATGACTCTATATCAGGGTCTCGATATTCGGACTCTCACTTTAGGGATAAATATTAAGGATTGTATCGATTCTGACTTTGAAAAATTTAAGGAAAACGTTTATGAGAAAGTTAATTCAGGGTCTGAAAAACTTGTTTCCGAAACTAAAGAAGTCGAAACAAAATACGGAATTCCAATTATAAATGAACGAGTCTCAGTAACCCCGACCGCACTCATTATGGAATCCCACTCATCTAAAGAAAAGTTCGTAGAACTCGCAAAAGTTTTGGACGAGGCCGTTGCCGATGCGGATGTGGATTTTTTGGGTGGTTTTGGGGCTCTGGTTCAGAAGGGCGCGACTGAAACCGATGAAGTTTTGATAAAATCTTTACCTGAAGTTTTTGCTCAAACTGAAAGGGTTTGTTCTTTTGTAAATGTCGGGGATCATAAGACTGGTATGAACTTAGATGCTGTCAATCATATCGGGTCGACTCTTAAAGACATTGCTAAAAAAACTGAGAAGAGTGTTGGTTGTGCAAAATTTGTCACATTCGTCAATGCGCCTGAGGATAATCCTTTCATGGCTGGGGCATTTCACGGTGTAGGGGAGCCGGACTATTCTCTAAATGTAGGGATAAGTGGTCCAGGCGTCATCAGAAATGTAATAGAAAAGAACCAGGACTGTGACTTGACGGATCTTTCAGAGGTAATAAAAAGGACGGCTTTCAAGACGACAAGGGCTGGGAAGCTAGTTGGTCGGGGTCTGTCTGAAAAGCTTGATGTTCCTTTTGGTATAGTGGATATTTCTTTAGCTCCTTCTCCGATGGAGGAAGATTCGGTAGCTAAAGTTCTTGAGGCAATGGGTATTGAGAGTACTGGTACTCATGGTACCACGTTGGCGGTTGCTTTACTTATGGATGCGGTTAAGAAGGGAGGGGCTATGGCTAGCGGGAATGTAGGTGGTTTAAGTGGGACTTTTCTGCCTGTGAGTGAGGATTTAGGCATGGTTGAAGCTGTTGAAAGAGGGTCTTTATCTCTAGAAAAATTGGAGGCTTTGACTTCGGTGTGTTCGGTGGGTTTAGATATGGTGGCGGTTCCAGGTGATATACCGGCAAGCAAAATTAGCGCAATTATTGGTGATGAACTTGCTATTGGTATTATAAACGATAAGACGGAGAGCGTTAGAATTATCCCCGCTATAGGAAAGGAAGCTGGAGATGTGATAGATTTTGGCGGGCTTCTCGGAAAAGCTCCTGTTATGGAGGTTGATGATTATTCTTCTGAGGGTTTGCTTTCGAGAGGCGGTAGGTTTCCTAGTCCGCTTTTAAGCTTTAAAAACTAGTTTTTTGGTTGTTTTCTGGTTTTTATCATTCTTGACAATATACCCCATAGTTTTATAAAAACTATAATTTTTATAGTATTGATAAGACTATGAAAACGACGATTCAGATATCGGATAGCCTTCGCAGACGTTTGAAAGGTATGAGTTCATACAGAGGCATCTCATATTCAGAACTAATTGAAGATATGCTTTCCATCTTTGAATCAAATGTACCGTTCAAAAGCGAAGAAGAGTTCAAAGAATGGTTTAAAAATAACTTAGAAAAATTCAGTTTCAAAGAAGTTCTTGAAGAAAGAATAGACTCCTCTCCAGAGTTTAAATTGAAAAACGAAAATGATGAAATCTTAGAAGTTGGGATCGAGTTAATAGGGGAAGACTTTGTTAGGCACGGGCATAATCCAGAAGAAACGGATATGATTGTTTGCATGTTTTCGGAAAAAAATCAAATAGAGGGAGTTCCAGTACTGTCCGTAATAAAACCGCCAGAGGAAAAGAAGGAAGTTATTAGAGAAATGGACACTGAATTCACATCTATATCAATCCCGGTTTCTCTTTTCGAGGGTGTGAAAGAAATGATTGAAGATACCGGATTTACATCCGTTTCAAGCTATACCGCATACGTACTTAGACAAATAATAGTTCAAGCAAAAGAAGGAGAAGTTCCTTACACTGATGAAGATTTGGAAAAAGTTCGTGACAAACTAGAAGCATTAGGATACTTGTGAGGTGAAAAAATGGAAAAAGAAATGGATCATCTCGATAGACTGGAAAGCGAATCTGTCTATATAATCAGGGAAGCATATCGAAAATACGACAAACCAGCGATGTTATGGTCAGCAGGAAAAGACAGCACCACACTAGCACACCTAGCCAGAAAAGCATTCC
>CAYSUV010000197.1:0-3437 GCA_964434275.1 Hadarchaeota archaeon (SeqCode)
GACGAATTTATCAGGATGATAAAAGGATTCCAAAAATCTGAAGAAGAAGGAGTCGCAATACCCGCTAACTGGCCTGAAAACGAGTTAATAGAGGACAGGGTAATACTTCCTCCGGCAGGTGATGTGGAGACAATTGAAAAGCGGAAGGAACAAGAGGAAGCAGGGGAAATCGAGTGTTACGATTGGTGGCTTTGCCATAGAGAATCGGAGTGAGATATTTTCCTTGCTCTTTTTCTTTTTTATTTTTTAATTGAAACAGATGTGAACTCAGAAGTTAACTACTTTTTTCTAATCAATTATCTTTTTCTGCTTCTGGAAGATTTTTACTTTTAATAATATGTTTGATTTTACCGTAATTCGATTTGAGTTATCGCGAGTTTGCTGAGGTTTTTATCCTTTCTAATAGGGAGGATAACCAGTATCATGAAAAGGCTGTTTGCACCCCTTCGACCCTCCAAGGTGAAAGTGATCACTTGCTTCCAGATATTCAAAGCCGGCTTTTTTGTTTTTTCGCTAAGCTTAGCAATTCTAATTGGCTTCGTCGCTTTCCAGCATACGTTAGTAGCCTAGAGAGGGACTAATTTCGTTTTTCATGCTAATGAACCGATTTTGTCTGATTTTATCATCGTCCTAGATTTTTGTAAGTAGGAATTTTTTCGTGTTTTTGACGAAAGTCTAAAATTCTATTATTTTTTTATATTTTTATGGTGCTTTTGATGGGGGATATTAGGATTGGAACCTGTGGTTATGGATATTATACTCCTCCTGAGGGGTGGAAGGAAGAATACGAAAGTAAATTGCAGGCTTATTCTGAAGATTTTGAAGTCGGGGAAATCAATAAGACTTTCTACAAACTTCCTATGACCAAAACCGTTGAACGTTGGCGTCGGGAGGCTTCCGATAACTTTGAGTTCACGTTAAAGGCTTGGCAAGCATTGACCCATCCTACTAGCAGTCCCACTTGGAGAAATAAAAAAGACAAATTATCGGACAAGCAAAGAGAAAATTTCGGGTATCTAAGGCCGAACAAAGAAGTAAAGGAAGCGTGGGGAGAAACTAGGAAAAGAATTGAAGCTTTAGAAGCGAATGTTTGTGTAATTCAAACCTCTGCAGGATTCACTTGCAACGAAGAAAATGAAGAGAATATGCGCGAACTTTTGAACACCATCGATAGAAACGATATCGAAATGGCTTGGGAACCTAGAGGAAATTGGAAAGAAAAACCTGAAAAAGTTAAACAAATTTGCAAGGATCTTGACCTAATCCATGTCGCAGATTTGATGCGGAGAAAAATAGTCTCAGATCACGAAATTGCTTATATAAGACTCCATGGATTGAACGGAAACGAGTATAACTATGACTATGATTATTCAGAATCGGAGCTCCAAAAACTAGCAGAAAAACTCCGATCATTAGCAAAAAACCACAAAACAGTCTACTGCATGTTCAATAATTATAAAATGTTCAAAAACGCGAAAGAACTAAAACAGATTCTATAACCACAAACTCAAAGAAAGAAAAAACGGGCCCGCCGGGATTTGAACCCGGGCTTCAGGCTCCGCAAGCCTGTGTCCTATCTGGGCATTTTATTTGCTATCCAGGCTAGACCACGGGCCCTCACTTATAGAATGTGTTTGTCTAATTAAGCGGTTTTGGGGAAAGAGTTAAAGCTGTGGGTTTGAAAGTTTATGTCGATAATATGCCGAAGTGTACTGGGTGTAATCGTGAGATTTCGCAAGAAGGTGGCGCTGTAAAGTTTCCTTGCCCTGGTTGTGGTGAGGTTATGATTTGGCGTTGCAAGAAGTGCAGGAATTTGAGTAATAAGTATACTTGTCCTGAGTGTGGTTTTTCAGGGCCGTGAGGTGATTAGATGGGTGAAGTTTCAGTTACTTTGAAAGTAATGCCTGAAGATAAGGATATAGATCTCGAGAAAATGAGTGATGAGATAACATCTCTATTAGATCCTCATAATATTGAGGAAGAGGAAGTGGCTTTCGGTTTGAAAGCTTTGAACGTTATTAAAGTGATTCCGGAAGATGCTGGTGGAACGGACGAGATAGAGGAAAAAATTCTTGAGATCGAGGGTGTGAAAGACGTCAGAGTTACTGACCAGCGAAAACTTCTCTGAACTTTAAAGACCCGTTCTTGGGGGTTTTAATTGGATAAATCAATTGAGGATATAAGGTCAGATTTTCCTTTTCTAGAATCAGGAATAATATACCTGGATAATGGTGCGACAGCTCTTACACCGCAACCTGCTATAGAAGCAATGCTGGAATATTTTCATGAATATAACGCCAATATAGGTCGAGGATTGTACAAGGCTACGAAAAAAGCATCTGAAAAATTTGAAACCGCTAGGGAAAAAATCTCGAAAACTATTATGGCAAAACCGAAAGAGGTTGCTTTTACGAAAAATACTACCGAGGCGCTCAATCTTTTGGCTAGGGGTTTAGATTTAGAAAAGGGGGATAAGGTAATCGCTACTGTCTTGGAACATCATAGTAATCTGATTCCTTGGCAAAGATTAGAAAAGGAGAAGGGTATCGAGCTCGAAATAGTTCGTGAAAATACTGATTTGATTATCGAACCCTCAGCAATTGAATCAGCCATAGACGAAAAAACAAAGCTTATCACAATGCCTCATGTCTCAAACGCTTTTGGCACCCGCCAACCCGTGAAAAAAGTTGGAAAAATAGCCCAAGAAAATAATATATTATTTTCCTTAGATGCGGCACAATCAGTCGGACACCAAAAAATAGATGTTAACGAAATGAACTGCGACTTTTTAGCCGCACCCGGTCATAAAGGATTGCTAGGGCCGCAAGGGACGGGTATTCTCTATATATCGGAGGAGTTTTTAGAGGATGTTTCTCCGCTTCTTTATGGCGGTGGGATAGTTGAGTCCGTTAGAGAGCACGAGTGCGAGTTAGTTGACCCTCCACAAATTTTCGATGCAGGCACGCCGAATATTCCCGGTGTAATAGCGCTTGGAAAGTCGGCAGAATATGTGTTAGATATAGGTCTTGAGAGTATTGAAAAAAGAGAGAAGGAACTTGTAGAATCGATGCTGGAGCTAGGTGAAGAAAAGAATGTAGAGATTTACGGACCTATTACTCCTGAAAAACTGGGAGGGATAGTCAGTTTTAATATAAAAAATTTTGATTCTCACGAAGTTTCGGCGATATTGGACGAAACCGAAAATATAGCTACTAGATCTGGATATCATTGTGCTCAACCTGCAATGAGACACCTAAATATTGAGGGAAATGTTAGAGCTTCGGTTCATTTCTACAACTCTCAGGAAGAAGTAGATATATTAAAAACTACAGTCTCAAGAATTGCCGACGGTTTATCCTAAGTAATTCAAATTCCAATTTTTGAGAAAATCCTAATTATATGTGAAAAATTTGCACTTAAACAACCATAAACCTTTA
>CAYSUV010000198.1:0-3425 GCA_964434275.1 Hadarchaeota archaeon (SeqCode)
CGGAGGAACTGGTCACTACTCTTACGTGACAATCCTCGAAAGATAAGGAGGTATGGAAATATGCCAAAAGCTTTTGAAGATATGAGAGAACTGAACATTACTTACGATATCCCTATTGAACAGACCAAAAAATTCTGGGAAAAGCTGGAAGAAGGAGAACTTTACACTACGAAATGCAGTAGTTGTGGTGAAGTGATGTTTCCACCACAAGCCTATTGTCGGAACTGTCTAGATGACGATGTTGACTGGATAGAGCTTGATGGAGAAGCCACGGTCAAAGGATTCACCCATATCATTATACGGCCACAATCCTTTAGCGACGAAGAGCCGTACACTATAGGAGTCTGTGAATTCAAAGATCACGAAGGCGTGCAAGCTCTAGCATGGATCGAAGGTTTCAAGATGAACGAAGTGGAAGTAGGTATGGACGTCCAACTAGAACCGAAGCAAAGAGAAGACGGACCACCCTTTTACGTTTTCGTTCCTACAGAGGAATGAAAAGGGGGTGATTCCTTTTGACAATAAATATAGAAAAAGTTGCAGTTATCGGAGCTGGCGCAATGTGTCACGGAATAGCCCAACTCTCAGCAACCAACGGTTATGAAGTATCGCTGATCGATATAGAAGAAGATATACTGGAGGACGCAATGGAAGAGATAGAATGGAGCCTCAACAAGTTCGTAGAGAAAAACAAAATCACCGAAGGAGAAAGAGACGATACTCTAGACCGGCTGGAAACAACAACCGATCAAGACGAAGGAGTATCAGACGCGGACCTCGTAATTGAGGCCGCTCCGGAGAAAATGGATCTTAAGAAACAAATTTTCTCCGACGCAGACGATGCTTCTCCAGACGATGCTATTATTGCTAGTAATACTTCAAGCCTCAGCATCGGAGAAATGGCAACAGCTATAGAAAAACCAGAACGATTCATCGGAATACACTTTTTCAACCCTCCAGTGAGAATGCCTCTAGTCGAAATAATTCGACATGAAGGCACATCTGACGAAGTTGTAGACGCATCAGAAGAATACGCAGAAAATCTCGACAAAACCGTAGTAATATGTAGAAAAGATGTAAGAGGATTCATTGTAAACAGAATCCTCGCACCAGTAATCAACGAAGCAGGCTGGGCCCTACACAGAGAAGAAGCCACTAAAGAGGAGATTGATGCAGCGGCTAAGTTTAAAGCCGGTCTGCCGATGGGCCTCTTCGAACTGGCTGACTTTACAGGTCTCGACATTATGAGAGAAGTTGGAAAAGTGCTTCACGACGCTTACGGTGACAGAATGGAACCCTCACCAGTAGTAGACGATATCGTCGAAGAAGGCAATCTCGGTAAAAAAAGCGGCGAAGGTTTCTATGATAGTTGGCCTGACAGGCCTAGCATTTCTTTGATGCAAGCTGAAGAATTTGATTACAAGAGGATTTACGCGGTAGCAGCTAACGAAGCAGCATTCATAATTTATGATGATGTTGCCGACCCAGAGGATATAGACACAGCAATAGAGATGGGTCTCGGATGGGGCGAAGGTCCCTGTAAACTAGCGGACGATGAAGGTCTAGATGATATCGTGGCGCTTCTTGAAGAGCTTTACGATGAGCATGGCGACGAGAGATACGATCCTTGTCCTCTATTGAAAGAATATGTTGACGAAGGACGTGGTTTCTATGGGTGATTACAAAGCAGTAGCTACCGAAATGGAAGATGATATCTTCTATCTAACGTTGGACCGTGAACATCGGCTTAACGCTATCAACGAAGATCTGATAAACGATTTAGAATCTGCGCTAGAAGAGGCTGAAGAAGAAGAGGCAAGGTGTGTAGTGATACAAGGAGCAGGTGAAAACTTTTCCGCTGGAGCTGACGTTAGCTCGTTCAGCCCTAAAGTGCAGGATCTTTACCAAACTTCAAGAATAGGAAAAGACGCGTTCGCCTGCATCGAAAGCGCACCCATGCCCGTCATAGCCGCTATAAGAGGAAACTGTCTCGGAGGCGGCATGGAAATGTCTCTAGCCTGCGATATGAGAATAGCAGCAGAAGACGCTAAACTAGGACAGCCCGAAACCAATCTAGGTATAATCCCAGGTTGGGGTGGAACATTAAGACTGCCGAAGGTAGTAGGTCTCGGAAAAGCCAAAGAACTAATCATGCTGGGTAAAAAAATCTCAGCAAAAGAAGCCGAGGAAATAGGTCTGGTGAATAAAGTAGTAGAAGTCGATGAATTCGAAGATGAGGTAGAAGAACTCGCCGAAGAATTAGCAAGCGGACCGCCGATAGCTTTGAAATACGCTAAATATTGTATGAATTACGGAGCTGAAGTTCCGATAGATATCGGAAAAGAAGTTGAATCTGGACTGTTCGCGTCTCTAGCCAGTACCGATGACATGATTGAAGGTATAGAAGCCTTCATGGAAAAAAGAGATCCCGAATTCGAAGGTAAATAAAAAAGTCCTGAACACAACCTCTCCTTTTCTTTTTTTATTATTTATCTTCCGATTTTTTGAATTGGTTCTTATCGAATTAGGAAAAAATATATCATAACCTCTTCCATAATCATTTACTGGTCAGAAAATGGATTTCGATTTGTCAGAAGAACAAAAAGATGTTAAAAAAGCTGCTCAGGATTTCGCACAAGCAGAGTTTCCCGATATTGCTAGAGAGTATGAGAAAAAAGGCGAGTTCCCTTGGGAAGTATGGGAAAAAGCTTGCGAACTCGGTTTCGTCGCATCTTATATAGACGAGGAATGGAATGGAGGAGGTTTAGGATTTTTAGAACATGTTCTAATCACGGAAGAATTCGTCAGGGCAGACCCTGGGATAAGCACGGTCCTTATGACAACTTTAGGAGCGGAAGTAATCCAAAAATTTGGAACTGAGAATCAGAAAGAAAAATACCTCTCACCTTTAGGAAAAGGAGAAGCTATTATGGGGATAGCGATTACCGAACCTGACGCTGGGAGTGATGTGGCGGGTTGTACAAACACTCATGCTGAAAAAGATGGGGATGAATGGGTGTTGAACGGAAGTAAAATGTTCACCACAAACGGAAACATAGCAGACCATATAGTAGTTGTAGCTCTAACCGATCCAGAAGCTGAATCTAGGCACAAAAGACAAAGCATGTTCATAGTAGAAACCGACTGGGACGGTTTCAACAGTAGTGAAATTGATGGAAAAGCAGGATTAAAGGCATCCGACACCGCAGAACTCACATTTAACAACGTTCGGATACCGGAAGAAAACCTCCTAGGCAAAAGAGGAGAAGGATTTTACCAAACAATGGCCTTCTTCAATAGAAGCCGGACTTATATCGGTGCTCAAGGAATCGGTATTGCTCAAGGTTCTATAGATAAAGCATTAGACTACGTTGGAGAAAGAGAAGCTTTTGGAAAAAAACTAACTAAATTTCAAGGTATTAGGT
>CAYSUV010000199.1:0-3422 GCA_964434275.1 Hadarchaeota archaeon (SeqCode)
CAAATAGAAAAAGATACTACTGTCAACGGAAATTTTAATAAATGATATCCAATATATTTCCATAATTTTTTATAGGACCTGATTAGCTGTCGAATATTCGTCAATTTTTGCAAATTCCTTGACTTTATCTTCAAATAATGCTTTTAGGCCATTGATAACATCTTCTCTATCTTCTTCCAAAGCATTTTCAATCACTATCAGTAAAGCGGATAACCCATCCTCACGTTTGTCTTCACTATCAATAATGTTCTCTAAAAAGGACCAAATTTTCCCGCTTTCCATGGATTTTTCAGAAGGATGTTCGTACTCCCAAATCCGGGTTTCTCTACAAAGTTTTAGAATATCTCTTGTTGCTTCCTCGTATACTTCCTCGCTAGCTGGGTTATCTATCTGTTCAGTAAAGAAATTTATTTTTTTATCACTAGGGGGTTTATCAACTTTTTTCTTTTTCTCCCTCACTGCTTCCCGAAAAGTTTTCCAAATGTTTCGGGCCTCTTCCGTGAGCTTCACATATTTATATTTCTTCCCTTGTTTTCTTTCCTGTTTTTCCCGGATTGAAACGAGGTCTGCTTCATGAAGATTCGATACATACTTTCCCACATTTGACCGATCTTTATCTATTTTTTTTGCAATCTCTCCAATGTAGTACTCTTTATCTGGAAAAAGTGCATTCAGAATATCTCGATTATGATATACAAGGGATGATATATCTTTTAATCCCTTTTTCGAACCTGTTACCATTTACCTAATGTTTAACCATTTACCATTATAAGGGTTTGGTTATTTCTATAACCAAAGGTGTAAAAGATTTGAGCCTAGCAGTAAAACGTAAAAACCGTAAAATCGGTCATTCAAGCCGTTTCATGAATATCCCGAAACCTCTCAAGACGGGGGAAGAATCCACGATAGCAGCTGATAGGCTAGTTTTAGCTGATCCTCGTGGAGAAATTGATGAAGAAAAACTTCTCGAATTTTTAGAGGAGAATTTAGAGCCGGAGTTCTGGAAGTGGCATTCTGAGAAACGGAATCAAGCTGAAAATGCTGGAAAAGGTGAAAAAGGTGCCTCAAGCACTTGAGAAGTTAGAGGGTTCTTTCGTTAAACTTGTCTTTCGTGACGGAGATACGGTCGTAGCCAAGAGAGGGAATCTCGAATCAGTCGGAGAAGACTTCGTGGAATTAGTGACAAAGGAAAACGAAATAATGGTCAATATTTCTGATATTGTTAAAATTCAGCGTAGAAAGGGAGGGAAAGAATGAAAGTGGTGAGACTAGGGCCCTATGAGGAAACAATAGAAAAACAGGGTCAAGATATTCACAAACACGCTCGAAAAAACCTGTATATTTTGAAGAAAGGGATTTTCAGAAAGGCCGGATATTTCTGTTGGAAAGAACACATCGACAAGGTAGGAACGGCAGGAATAGGGTTAAATCCAGCCATTGTTCAAATGGATCTTTCTAATTTATTGATATTTGACAAGAAAGCTGGCTGTTTTTACCATATATCGGATTTAGAAAAAGCTGAAAAATACAAGGGACGAAAAAGTTTGTCTAATTCTCACGTTTTGGTTTATCCAATTTCTTGCTTTGAGGAGGTGGTTGTAGAGGACAAACACCATATAGTGGATTCTCCGGCCCCTTGTTCAGAGATGGACTTGACAACAAAACAACGAAAGTTGAAGGCGATATCGTGAGGACTAAGCCTAGAGAGTTGAAAAAATACAGAGAGGCCCTTCCGGAAAAAATAGCGAAAAACAAGGTCTTCATACCGTTAAATGGAAAATTCCCCAATATTCCGAAAGGGGAAAGTTGGAAAGACGAAAAATATTGGATGGATTTCAACAAAGCTATCAATAGATTGAAGAGAGGAAAAAACGTTGGCGAAGTTTTCCGAGGAGATTTAGTAGGAATCGACATTGATGAACCAGAAAAAGCAATGGAAAAGTTGGACGAAGAAAAATTTCCGAACGCAATTCAAGGGGAAAGTAGAAACGGGAATCCTCATTATCGGTATATCAATGAGGGGATTTATCAAAATAAAGACTTGACTGATGAAAACGATAATCCGATTATCGAGATAAAAGCCAATTACAAATACCTAGTAGGGCCTGGAAGCTACGTTAAGTCGGATCCAGATTCTAATGGAGACGGTGTTTACAAAATTCTAACCGTTCCTAAAAAAATAGGAACATTAAAACCCGAACATTTGCCAAAAGAATTAAGACCGGAAAAATGCGAAGGCGAAGCAAAAAACTTAGACACAGAAACTGATTTTTCTTACTCAAACATTATCGAAGAAAAAGACTGGAAAAAATTAAAAGAATATTCAGGTAAGTTGCAAGGCCCACACCCTAAACATAGTTCTGAGAGTGGTAAAAACTTCGTAATCTGGAAAGACAACAATACATGGACTTGTTTTAGGCACAATACAGGGGGTAATGTTTGGTCCTTTTTCGCAGTTATGGAAGGTGTTATTGATTGCTCCGAGGCTGAAAAAGGAGCATTGAAAGGAAAAAAGTGGATTGAAACGGTGGAAAAGGCCGAAGAAAGAGGGTTTATTTCGAAAGAAAAAGCTCAAAAAGTGGTAACTGGTTCAGATTCAGAACATTCTTTTTCAGATCCGAGAAACATTCCGATACCCGAACTGGCCGAAGAATTTGAAAACCCTAGAAACGAAGTGTTAGACACTATCGAAATAGATGTTAAAAAAGATAGAAAAACAAGCGAAACAGTTTTGGCCACGATGCTTTCCGCTTATTCAAAAGAACCTCAAAACCTATTCATTCGAGGGCCAAGTTCGGCTGGAAAGTCCCACACCATTACCGAAACTGTAAAATTAGGGCCGAAAGAAGATATTGAATTGTTGGGGGATTTAAGCCCAAAGGCTTTGGTTCATCAAAAAGGAAAACTGGTGGATAAAAACGGTAACACTCTTCCTCCACATCCTAGAAAAGATGCTTCCGAAGAAGAGAAAGAAGAATGGCGAAAGAGAGCATCCGAAGGTTATAACCTAATTGATCTTTCCAACAGGATTCTTGTTTTCCTGGAAACACCTTCAAGAAAAACTTTCGAAATGCTTCGGCCGATTCTTAGCCATGACACAGAAGAACATATCTATAAGTTTGCTGAAAGTTCAAGCTCCGGCATCCATACAAACGAAGTAATGATTCGAGGATGGCCCGCCACGATTTTTGCAACCACAGAAGGAGACTTCATGGAAGAACTCAAAACTAGAAGCCTAACAATTACGCCAAACATTAGCAAAGAAAAATATCAGGAAGCAAACAAATACACAGCGGAAAAGTTTGGCCTACCTTTGGAAAATAAAGAAAACGAACAGCGAAAAGAGAGAGTTCGAAATTATTTGAGCCAAGTTAAAGAGTTAGGGAAATGTGTTAAGATCGCAATTCCTTACTATGAAGAGT
>CAYSUV010000200.1:0-3420 GCA_964434275.1 Hadarchaeota archaeon (SeqCode)
GTATTCATCCTTATGATTTGATTGCTATCGAGCAGTTGGACAAGGTGTTTTCCGATACTTATGAGGATGATTATTATCTTGACAAGAGGGAAGAGTGCATTTTAATCGGAGTAAATATGCAAGACGTTTCTGAATGGTCCTTTGCGGCGAGTATGGGGACGGCCACTACGGATTCAGGATATGATTTAATGATCACCGATTTGGGAGATAATTATGCGGTTGAGATAGGTTCTTCGAAGGGTGCTGAGTTAATAGAAAATGTTCAAACTAGGGATGCTACACCTGAGGAGATAAAAAAGGTGGAAAATGTTGAAGAGGAACTTGAGGGAGAGTTCGATAAAGAGTTAAATTTTTCACCTCAAGAACTACCAACGATTCTAGAAGAAAATTATGAAAATATGGAGTTCTGGGAAGAACACTCTGAAGATTGTTATAGTTGTGGAAGTTGTAATCTGGTTTGCCCTACATGTTACTGTTTTGATGTTAAGGATATTAATGAAATCACTATGGACAGTGGGGAAAGGGTAAGGAGATGGGACGGATGTTTATTAGAAGATTTTGCCGTGGTCGCTGCCGGAGAAAACTTCAGAGAGTCAAGAGCAGAAAGATATCGTCATAGATACATGCGTAAGGGGAAATACATCTACGAAAGGTATGGAGATATAGCTTGCGTGGGTTGTGGCAGGTGCGGATCGCACTGCATTCCGGACATAGCAGATCCTTCTCGTATCGACAATGAACTGAAAGGAGTGGAAGGAAACCCCGAGAAAAAGAGTGAAACGAAACAAGAAAGCGAGTCACAGGGAATAACAGATAAGATAAAGGAGGCGTTATCTTGAGCGGTACATTAATGCAACCAAAAAAGGCCACTATTGTGACTGTAGAAGATTTGACAGATAAAGAAAAGCTTTTCGAGATAGAGCTGGATAACGGCGAAGACCTGGGTCATACTCCTGGTCAGTTTGTTGAGTTATATTTACCTGGGTATGGAGAAGCACCTTTTTCTATATCTTCTTCTCCGACCAAGGAAGGTCCTTTTGAGCTTTGTGTTAGAAGGGTTGGTAGAGTGACTACTGGTTTGCATAAAGCAGAAGAAGGGGATAAGGTTGGAATTCGTGGTCCTTATGGAAACGGTTTTGATGTAGAGTTTTTGAAAGGAAAAGATGTTCTGTTCATAGGCGGTGGTTTGGGCATTGCTCCTTTGAGATCTTTGATAGGGTATGTTAGAGATAATTGTGACGATTATGGTGAAACTCATGTGCTTTATGGTTGTAAGGAGCCGAGTGAGAGACTCTTTGTTGATGAGTTAGAGAAGTGGAGGGAGGATGATTTTTGTTCTTTAGAGGAAACGGTTGATAGTTGTCCTGCTGAAGCGGATTGGGGTTATAATGTTGGTGTTATAACCACACTAATTCCGGAAGTGGATATTGATCCTGAAAAAACATATGCTGTAGTTTGTGGCCCGCCGGTGATGTATAATTTTGTTATGCAAGAGCTTGACAAAAAGGATCTTCCTGATGACCATCGTTTTCTTTCTCTAGAAAGGAGAATGAAATGCGGTCTAGGGGAATGTGGACATTGCCAGATCGGTGAGTATTATGTTTGCCGTGATGGGCCTGTGTTCAATTATGCTGAAATAAAAGATGAAGAGGAGGCAATATGATGAGTGGTAAGCCTAAAGCAGCGTTCTTTGACTTTGCGGGTTGTGAAGGGGACCAGCTTCAGGTTGCGAATTTGGAGGAAAAATTACTGGATTTGATTGAGATAGTTGATGTTGTTAGTTTTAGGGAGGTTATGGAGGAACATAGCGATGATTATGAGATTGCTTTTATTGAAGGGTCTATAACCACCCCTCACGCTGAGGAGAGGCTTAAGGAAATTAGAGAAAAGGCCGATGTGGTGGTGGCTATAGGGTCTTGCGCTACGATTGCCGGGATTAATGCTATTAGAAACGCTCAGGATTTCGAAAAAGTTAAAGATAGGGTATATGGAGAAAAGGCTGATTTGTTTGAGTCTTGGGAGAAAGCAAAACCTGCGAAAGCAGTAGTAGAGGTTGATTATGAGGTGCCTCAATGTCCCATAGATAGGGATGAGTTTTTGCATGTAGTAGAATCACTAGTTAGAGGAAAAGAACCTAATATTCCTGACTATCCGGTTTGTGTTGAATGTAAACTTAATGAAAACATTTGTGCTTTTGAACGAGGTGAATTTTGTTTGGGTCCCGTCACGCGAGCTGGTTGTGATGCTTGTTGTGTGAATGAAGGGACGAAATGTTGGGGTTGTAGAGGTTTGATAGATAATCCTAACGAGGAGGCCCATCAAGAGGTTTTGGATGAATACGGCCTATCGGCTGAAGAGATTATAAAGAAGTTCAATCTTTATTTCGCTTGGCAGCGAGAAGCTAGAGAAAAAGAAGAGGAGGAGGAAAATGAGTGAAGATGTAGATATAGATGTAGAGTATCTGACCAGAGTGGAAGGACATGGAAACATTGTGGTGAATGTAGATAATGGAGACATAGAGGAATGTGAGTGGCAGGTGATTGAAGCTCCCCGTTACTTTGAGTCGATGGTAGTAGATCGAAACTGGAAAGAACTTCACCACATAACATCTCGAATTTGTGGAATTTGCTCAATTGGACACACCACCACTTCCTTGAAAGCTACTGAGGATGCCTTGGGAGTTGAAATATCCGAGCAAGACGAATTATTGAGAAAGATAGCTCTGCATGCTGAAAATATGCAAAGCCATGTTTTGCATGTGGGTTATTTGGCTCTTCCAGATTTGTTCGATGCTGCTTCTGTTGTACCACTGGCGTCTTCTCACCCTGAGGAGGTAAAAACAGTAATTCGGCTTCACAGACTCGCTAATGAAATGTCGGATTTGATCATGGGCAGGACTACTCATCCTCAAAGAATGATTCCCGGCGGGTTCTCTAAAATACCAACAGAAGACGAATTGGAACAATTAAAAGAAAAATTAGAAGGTTCGTTCGATGATTTGAACGCTGCCGGTGAGTTGCTTAAGGATTTGTCGTCTGAACTACCTGACTTTACAAGGGAAACAGAATTCATTTCACTTACGAATGACGATGAGTATGCTCTCTATGATGGGAAGTTGGTTTCTTCGGATACCGGTACCGAAGCTGTGGAGAATTATAAGGAATTCACTAATGAGTACATCGTGCCCCAGTCAACAGCAAAATTTGCAAAACACAATAGAGAATCATACATGGTAGGGGCTCTAGCTAGATTAAATAATAACTTCGATCAGCTTAGTTCCGGAGCGAAGGAATTGGCTAAGGAATTTGATTTGGAGCCTGTTTGTCACAATCCTTATATGAATAATGTGGCGCAGTTGGTAGAAGTGGTTCATGGCGTAGAAGATTCTATAGAACTGATAAATGAGTTACTCGATAGAGG
>CAYSUV010000201.1:0-3414 GCA_964434275.1 Hadarchaeota archaeon (SeqCode)
GATGACCGAAAAAGGTGATAAAATATGAAACGAAATAATTCGCAGATAACACAATACATCTTTGCATATCTCTCCCTTTCATATATTGAACTCTTATTCATATTAAGTATACAGTATAATGAGATTTCATCTTCTCGGGATTCAACCCTTTTTTGGGATCATAGTCAATTTGTTCTACAAACTCTTTATTGACCCTAATAATACCTCCAATCGATTCAAAATTATCTATATCAATATCTCTCTGTACTTCTTGACGCAATGTTGTTTCATTGAAATTTTTATTAACCACAGAAAATGTGAATTTATTAAGAACTGATTGTAACTTCTTAGATTCTAAAAAAGATAAACTATCATTTTTCTTATTCGAATTAATATCTTTATAAACATCCCAAACATCTGATCCTAATATTCCATTTTCCACGTCCAAACCAAATTTTTTCAAATAATCTCTTTCTTCAGAAGAGATTATATCTTTTCCGAATTCTTTAATTATGTCCATATTGGGAAGAAAAAATGTGATATTCTCTGTCTCAATATAATCTCTCCTACTGAGTTTTTTAAACCATAAATTCTGCATTGGGTTTATAAATTCATTATAAATCCTAGATCTTCCTTTATGCTCATCTTTATTTAAATAATCAATAACCCTATTATAATACTTTGAGAATTCTTTATTATTAAGATATTCTTTAATCTCATCTGGACTCATATTCATTTGTACCTTTAGTCTTCTATCTTTTTTATAAACCGTATCATATGTATCCAAATCAAATATGTATACATTTGACTTAGAATAATCTATGTTTTTTTCCCTATTTATTCTCCCACAGATTTGTTCTATAGAATCTAGCGGTGCTATTTCTCTAAAACCAAATTGGCAATCTATATCTATCCCTGCCTCTACACTCTGAGTTGAAACTAATAAGCAATTATTATCTAAATTCTCAAGTTTTTTGTCAAATAAATCAATAATCTCTTTACGCCTAGGGGATAAAATTGTAGAATTTAATAAATATACGTCAAAATCATCCAAATTTTCTTTGAAGAATTCATATGAAGTGTAAGAATCACGAATAGTGTTAGTAACAAAAAGCACTTTTACAAAATCGTCATCAAAAATTTCCTTATTTTTTTGAATCTTTTTTATTATTTCATTAGATTTAGGGTTGGTTATATTCGTAAAATTTACTCTATTTCTCATAAAAACTTGATGGTTTTGATAGATATTTGGATTTTCTATTAAGTCAACAAATTTTTTTCTTTCACCAGCATCTAAAAACCTTGACAAATCTGGTAAAGTAGCACTCATTACTATGAAATATATATTCAACTTTGATGCCAAATTTGTTAATAATTCAGAAAAAAATTTCCATCTGTGATTTGGAAGAGTTTGAATTTCATCCAATATGACTACACTATTTGCTAGATTTGCGATCTTATAATTGATTTTCTTGCCATTTTTGAGAAATGTGTTAAAGAAGTTGGTGTTGCTAATTACAGATATTGGAAAATTAAGAAACATTTGATTTGCGTAGTGTTCTAGCTCTTCATCCTCTTCTTCAAGGGAAAAATCCCACTCATTATAGGAATAGATCTGGGATACTATTTTATTATCTTCAGAAGATAAATTATTCTGGATAGACTTGTAATTTTGCTCAATTATATTTATATAGGGGAATATGTAATATGCCTTTTTGATATTAGTAACATACTCATTAGTTAATATATCTATAAGTAGTTTCATAGATATGTTTGTCTTTCCACCTCCGGTAGGGACATTTAAAAAGAAAATGCGATTATCATGCCCCAAATTATCATTCAAATTTTCTGAAGCTTCGATAAGAATCTTAGTTCTTAGCCTATCAATATCATCTATCTCTTTAGGTTTCTCTTGTTTTATTTCCTTTATAAATTCCACATCAAGTAGATCCTTATTGTAGCTCTTATTTGAGAAAAAGTTTTCTTGAATTTCTTTAATTGTTTTTTCATCTATTGTATTAAACTCTATATTTTCGGGATGTATGTTTTGTTTAAAACAGTGAGTTGCATAATAATCAGATATTATTAAGAGCGAATAGAGCAGTTTGTATAAATAAAATAAATTATCATTGGAGTGGAAATTTGTAGGTAAGTCATTCCCTCTTATATATTCCTTAGTAGAATACATAAAGTCTATCAAAGATATTTCACTTACATTTCTTGGATACCCATCTCTAAACCAGTTAATAATGTTAGAGTCCTTATTTTCCATATACTCTAGGTGACTTTCTAGTAATTTGTCTATATTCATCAATGGACTGTGATGCCTATCTACGATAGATGTTAAAATAAAAATAATATAAAATATCTTGATTTTTGATTTATCAGATTGTATGGTTTTGAAATATTTTTCAAATAAAACAAAGTCAATAAAGTACTTTGCATACCTGCTATGTTTCGTATCGTTAAAATCTATACAACCTCTTAAAGATGAATGGTTGTTCATTTTTTTTCTTTGAAACTTTTTATTAACCTTACCAATATCATGAAGATAAATTGAATTTATGAGGCATGACCATATTATTTCTTTAAAGTCATGATACCCTACATCTTCTATTTTTGCACTATCATAAATATTTCTGATTAATTTATTAATAATTGGCTCTAATTGATTTTTTTTGATGTACCTGCAAAATACATTTAGAGTTCTTTGAAGATGTCTAGGAAGAATTTCAATTTCTTCGTCCTCTTCTCTTTTATGTGCTAGAACCTCTTCAAGCTCGATATGAGGAAAGATATCTTGAAGAGATGAGATATGTTTTTTAAAATAAGAACACTGTAGATTCATTGTTTGTGAGAAGTAAGTAATTTCTGTCATCTAGTTTTTTATCATTAACCTCTACTTTTTTGTTTGAGTAGGTAGCCTTTTTGTACATATATTGAGAATTTTTAAGTTTATAAGGATAATTTTCCATGATATTATAAAATCTAACACCACCTGAGGTTAAAGATACATCTACACCACGAATAATTTCGTCAAAATATATAGTATCAATTTTAGTTGAAGAGTAATTTACATTTTTGTAATCTTTTTTTTCTTCAAATATGATATCGACTGGAAATTCATTTTTACCCATGTAAGGCGTAAAATGGGATCTGTTTTTTTCTAAATTTGCTATCAACTCATCATAGATTTTTTCTTCTATTTCACCAGAATATATATATATCCTATAACTAGGATTGATTAATATTTGTTCTTTTTTAACGAGATTGCCACCTGCTTCATAGCTCCCATATCCGTGATAATTATTATATGTTATGAATGTTTTTTGGAGAGGATTTTTTAATGGTTGAAAATCTTTTATAGATAAGGGGGATTTAAAATCACCTTTTAATTCCAAAGGTTGGATACCCATCTTTAGGGCGTCAAGTTTT
>CAYSUV010000202.1:0-3403 GCA_964434275.1 Hadarchaeota archaeon (SeqCode)
CTATATCGTCAGGGACTAACTCACCTTCCTCCAAATATTCTTCAATTTTCTCACCTAACTCAGAACCTTTATCGATCTCGCCTCTGAAAATATCACCAGTCGCGATATGGGGAATATCAAAATCCTCGCTGATACGGCTACTGTAAGTTCCTTTCCCTCCACCAGGAGGACCCATCATAATCAAATTCATATTTTTCACCTTTCTGTTAATCGATAGCTTTCAATAAAATCCTTCTCTTTTATTGTTTTTATCTGAAGTGTTCATAACCTCTGTCAGGCAACTCCTCCTTTTCACCGCCCCGCAATAGATTTGCTCCCTTCCCTGACTTTACTTCCCCTATCTTTGTTATTTTTGTACCAACTTTCTGAAATTTTTTTTCCAGAATCTCCCAAGTTTCGGGCTTGGCCGTAAAGAGCAGTTCGAACTCTTCCCCCCCAAAGAAAACGAAATTATCTATATCCGTGTTTTTCTCTTCAGCGAATTCTTTTGCAGCTTTGCTTATCGGGATTTTATCAAAATCTACTGTGAGGTTTACATTGCTCCTTCTCGAGATTTGCCAAAGATTAGCCGCTAATCCATCAGTTATGTCAATTGAGGAAGTCACGCCTGGAGTTTCTGAAAGCACCATTCCTTCTTCAACCCTTGCTTCCGGCTTTTCAAAAGCTTCTTTCAAAGGTTCCCAATCTTCTATAGATATATCTTCTACCATAGCCATAACAGCAGCCGTAGCAGCGCCTAACTCCCCAGTCACGCCTATATAGTCATTTTGCTCTGCTCCTGAACGAAGCAGTACCTCGTCTTTTTTGGTTTGCCCAAAAGCTGTTCCTGATAGAATTATAGTCTCTGCCTCGTTCAAATCTCCGCCTACTATATAAGTATCATATTTTCGAGCAGTCGAATTCATCCCCTTCAAAAGACCAGTGATAAAATCTAGCTCCTTCTCACTAGGAGCACCAATAGAGTAAACTAAGCCCAAAGGCTTTCCACCCATAGCAGCTATATCACTCAAATTCGTAACCACAGCCTTTCTACCGATTACTCTGGCTGGAGAATCTTGTGTGAAATGAATATTTTCTATCAACATATCAGTAGATGCCAGAAGATAAACTCCCTCCATCTCCAGCACCGCTGCATCATCCCCTACCCCTACTTCTACTCTCGGTCCTTCATCACACACCTTTTGAGCAAGTTCCAAAAGTCTTTTTTCTCCAACATCTTTGAGCTTCATACCGTCACCCGCCTAATAATTTTAAATTACCAGTAACCTTATCAATCTCTTCGTTCGGCGCGGGACCTATACCTAATACTGTGGAAGTATTGGGGGAGAGTTCTGTTAGTCCTGCATCTCTTACAAGATTATTTGGAAGGTTTTGTATTTCTGCTTCTTTTTTTAGTTCTTCTAGTTTTTCTTCTGATGAAACTTTTACTACCACTTTCTTTTGCCGTTCGTTAAGCCACTCCTCATACCATTCCGGATTTTTTTTCCTAGCCTTTTCAGCTGCTGAAAGCGAAGCATGTGCTACCTGAACTGAGAGCTTTCCTTTACTCATTCCCAAATCATCTCTGACAACCATTACTTGCTTGTAGTCGAACATACCTCTGCCTCTCAATACTTAATTTTCAGATTGTGACTGTCCGAAGAACGCCTTCAGTGTTTCTAAACTTTCTCCTCTCAGGTATATGAGCACTCCACAAACCGCAGAGAAAATAAGTATCGATCCTATTGTGGGAACAAATTCAAGAGCGCTTATTTTGGGTTGTGCTAACACTGTGATTATTAACATATCTATAAAGACACTCAATGCTATGCTAGTACCTATCCTCTTCCAGAAATCAAGCCTTTCCTCACTTGGATAAATTAAGAAGCTTAACAAAAAACCTGGAAGGAACAATAAAACCGCTCCAATAATCACATAAGGTATGTTTATCATTTCAGGTCCCACTCGATATCCTTATTTACCATTGGCTTAAAAAATCGACGCCGGGAGACCATTATGAAAGATGTGATAGTGGTTGGGGCCGGTCCGGCGGGTTGTTTTACCGGGGGGAAGCTCGCTTCGATGGGTTTTGACGTGACTATTCTAGAGGAGGATAGTGAGATTGGGCACCCCATGTGTTGTGCTGGGATTGTCGGATCGGAAGGGCTTAAGAATTTGGGTATAGATCCGGGTGACTGGTCTGTCGATGAATTACGGGGTGGTATTTTTTATTCCCCTTCCTGCGACCGTGCAAAATTGTCTCGTGATAGGTTAGAAGCTTACGTGATAAGAAGAGGGGAGTTTGATAAGGATTTAGGGAAGTCAGCCGTTGGGAGTGGTGCAGAGATTATGCTAAATTCTAGGTGTGTTGAGATTTCTAGGGGTAATGATAAAGTTTCTTTGAAAGTTGATGGTGGTGATGGTGAGGAGTGGCTGGATTGTAGAGTAGTGGTGGGCGCTGATGGTGCTAATTCTTTGGTTGCTCGTAGTTTTGATTTGATTGATGATTTTTCTCTTCTTGCTGGCGCTCAGGCGGAGGTCGTGGGTAAGGTGGAAAGTGATGCGGCCAATATTTTTTTCGGGAATAATTGGTCTGAGCATTTTTTTGGATGGGTTGTTCCTGCTGGTGAGGTTTTTCGTGTTGGATTATGTGATAAGGGTAGAAATGTTCGGAAAAATTTGTTATCTTTTATCAGGGATAATCCGGCTCTTCCAAATGGAGCGGGGGATAGGGTGGTGCGATTTACTACTGATGTTATTCCAAAAGCTGGTAGTAGAACTATTTTTGGAGATCGTGTGGTTTTGGTGGGGGACGCTGCTGGGCATATAAAACCTTTAACGGGTGGGGGGATTTTCATGGGTCTCTCCTGCGCTGACATAGCTAGTGAGGTTATCGCTGATGGGCTTGAAAGCAGTCCGGATAGAGAAGTTTTATCTAGGTATGGTTCTCTTGTAGACGAAAGGTTTGGTAGGGAGTTTGAGCTTGGAAATAGAGTCATGAGAGTGTTGAGAAACATGGACGATGAGGATCTATCTGCATTTTTCAGTTTATTAGAAGAGGAGAGGGTAAAGGATTTAATTCTTGAAAATTTTGAATTTGACCGTCATTCTAGTTTTATTAAAGCGTTAGCTAAGGAAATGCCTCGTTTGCTTAGATCTTTGGGTTTAAGCAAGTCTGCGAAGTATTTGAGTTGGTTTGTCGGAGCTTCTGGGAAGGAAGCTTGAAAACGATTTTTAAAATTTTTTATTTGGACTTTTTCCTAGCCTAAAGTGCTATCTAAATTACATAAATTATGGACATAACATACAATAACAAACACTATTTACAAAGAGTATAAAAATTCTCTACGATATATGAACATTTGAGATAAAATCATACTTAAGGAGGTGTTTACATATGCAGAAAAATATTCTCTACTTCCTC
>CAYSUV010000203.1:0-3392 GCA_964434275.1 Hadarchaeota archaeon (SeqCode)
TGATCCTCTAAATTTTTTGGATAGGTCACAGGCAATTTTCCTGACGGGGAGATTTCTCCGAATATTATTCTGGCGATTGCTTCACCGCCCTTCATTCCAGGATACCACACGTTCAAAAGTGCTGGAACATGGTCAAACCATTCTGAAACATCAACCGGGCTTCCCGCTATCAAAATAATCACAGTATTCGGATTTTTCTCCACTGTGTCAGATATTAATTCATTTTGATCCTCAGGTAATTGATAACTCGTCCGATCTCGACCCTCAGTATCCCCCTCCCTATCGAGAAGGAAGTTCAATGGAAAACTACCACCATGATCCAAACCTACACATAAAAACACAACATCAGCCTTCTCAAGTTCAGAAACCACTTCAACATCATCCCCCACATAATTCTTTATACCCTCCTCCGGAGTGACTTCAAAAGGAGGAACAACAGCACTACTGCCTCCGCTTAAAGGCTTCCCAAACTTCTTATCAGAATTAGGTCCTAGAATAGAAATTTTGTCAACCTCGTCTGATTCTAACGGTAAGAAATCGTCATCATTTTTCAAAAGAACAGTTCCCTCTTCCGCAATCCTTCTAGCTATTTCTTGATGCTCCGAATTATCCACAACATTCTTAAAATCAGTTTCCTCCTCGTCTAACAACCCAACACGTAGAAAAGTCCTCAACAAAGGTCGAACTGCACGATTTATATCTTGCTCGCTAATGTTTCCCTGTTCTAACTCTTTTTTGACCCTCCTCGATTTATAAACCCGGCTTGCCAAAAAGGTCCCAGGCATTTCAAGATTAAGACCTGCTTTTATACACGCAGAGGGTCCAGAAGTCGGTTGTGCGGCCCCCCAGTCGGAAACCACGTGTCCTTTGAAGCCTAATTGGCCTCTTAGAACGTCTCTCAACAAGTACTTGTTTTCCGATCCATAAACCCCATTTATTTTATTATAGCAAGACATTACGCTCCAAGGGCCGGATTTTTCAATGATTCTCTTGAAGTTTTTAACATAAATCTCAAATAAAGCCCTTTCACCGACCTCGACGCTTATATTCTTTCTCTCAGTCTCCGAATTATTAGCTATATAATGCTTCACACAACTAGCCACATTTTGAGACTGAATCCCCTTCACTATCTCAGCACCAATATCTGAGGAAAGAACAGGATCCTCACTCAAATACTCAAAATTCCTCCCACACAAAGGAGAACGAATAATATTAACACCCGGAGCCAGAATCTGATGCCGACCGAAAAGCTTAGTCTCCACCGCCATAGCCCTACCCATCTCATAAGCCAAATCCTCATTCCAAGACGCAGCAAGACATATAGGCGCAGGAAACCTCGACCCCCTACCAAAATGGCTAGAATGAAAAGCCACACCCAAAGGCCCGTCAGTCATTCCAAACCTTGGTAAATCTAATCTATCGATAGATTCGGTGGTCCAAAGCCCCTTTCCTCTGAGAAGATTAATCTTCTCATCCAATTCTAGCCTATCTAAAAAATCATCAACCCGTGATTCTATATCCAAGTCAGGATTCAGATAATCAAGGTCTCTATTCACGGTTTCCCTGAATTATTACCAAGCTCAGCTTAAAATAGTTAAAATAAATTTTGTAGACCGATATCCTCATCCAATTGCTCTTTAGAAAGCGAGGGAGAATTATGCGGGGTGGGATTTGAACCCACGAAACCCTATGGTACAGCGCTCTTAACGAAAGCAGATGAAAACATCAGAAATGATAAAACAGATCAGATCAAGCTAGAGAAAGAAATCCGATCCCACCCATCAGAAGATTTGTTGCTACTCCAAGAACAACGCCTATAACTATTAGAACTACTAGTTGTATGAATGCTCCTTTCCATGATGACTCTTCATAGGCTATACCCGCCGAAACTTTCAAACTCCAGAGAGTTATGAATAACGAAACTAAAAACATCGATATTAGAACGAGAAAACCTGCCAAAATATTCACCTCCTTCTTTCCTTCTAAATATTCGATAGAAGTAAATAAAATAACCACCAGAAAAAAACAATTCCCCTAAAAGGCTTTTTCAAAATTTTTTGATCGGTTAAAACTCATACATAAACTCCTTTTAGAAAAAATCTAAATGGTGCGAGGGGGCGGGATTTGAACCCACGAAACCCTATGGTACAGCGCCCTCAACAAGAGCTTACAAGGCAGGAAAAGGAAAAGATTAGATTTGAATTAGGCTTTCTGTAATTGAACATCAAACCTAGCTCCACCATCTTCAGAATCTTTAACCTCTATCCCCCCACCATAATTATCAACAATCCTCTTCACCAGATAAAGCCCCAAACCGAAACCACCTTCCTCCCCTCCTCTAAACCCCC
This sequence comes from Hadarchaeota archaeon (SeqCode), assembly GCA_964434275.1. Taxonomy (GTDB): domain Archaea; phylum Hadarchaeota; class Hadarchaeia; order Hadarchaeales; family JAGGTB01; genus CAYLJV01. The sequence goes on from CAYSUV010000203.1 coordinate 2,349, forward strand.
TTCGGAATATTTTCTCTTTCTTCTCATCAGGAATACCCTTACCATCATCAATCACTCTAACAACACACTCCCCATCACATTCCTCCACCGTTATCCGTATCTCATCACATCCGGAATGTACAATAGAATTCTCCAAAAGGTTTGAAAACAATTCCTCAAGCAAGGGACCACCTCGAACTTTACACTTGACTCTATCAAGTTCCAGTTCGATGCTTTTCTCGCTCACTTTTCCCTCAAACTTGTTGAAAACTTGATCCAGTACTTGACCGACTTCAATTTCCCCAACATCTTCGTCTTCCAACCTTCTCAAATTCTTAACTTTTTCTATCAAATCCCTCTCAGCAATAGTCGTTTTAAGCGCCTCCTCAAGATAAGGCTCAGCCTCCTCCGGAAAATCAAAATCTTTAACTTTCTCCAAGTACCCCCTGACCACATTAGCCTTATTTTTCAAATCATGTCTAAGGAGAGAGTGAAGGAACTCCTCACGCTCCTCGATTCTAACCCTCTCCAAAGCTTCCGACACATGATTCATTAAAAGCTCAGCCAACTCCAAATCACCTTCATCAAAATGCCCCATATCTGTAGATATCGCTTGGAAAACCCCCATATCCTTAATCGGAACGCTGATAGCCGAACTATATTCCCCCCTCACAGGTTCGGCATCCTCATCGCTATGAAGATTATCCACAAGGAAGCTCCGGTTACTTAAAAACGCCTTCCCTGCAAGTCCAGACTCCTCAGGTATAGTCTCTCTATAGTCCTCAGGTTCAACCTCGGACGAAACAGCCTTAACCACAAGTTTTCCACTTTCATCGAGCAAATCAATACTACACACGGAAAATTCGAGAATCTCCTCTGTAGCATCTACAGCAATTTGACATATTTCATCCTCAGACCCCGCACCCTCCAACTTAGAAGCAGCCTCGTGGAGCCCCCTCACTTTATCCTCCACTTCCTTCCTCTCGGTAATATCCCTCAATATACCTACTAATGAAACAGGACCCCTTTCAAAATCGCGAATAACACTAGCCGACAGTTCTGCTG
>CAYSUV010000204.1:0-3376 GCA_964434275.1 Hadarchaeota archaeon (SeqCode)
ATTTCTAAGAGTTCTTTTGGTAAATAGTGGTATTCGTTCTGCATTTCATGGAGTATGTTCATGACTGAGCTTCTTCTTCTCCCGTATTTGTTTAGCATGGAGTTAATTTTTTCTAGGTCCTTTTCAGTTACATCCATTGAGGGTAGTTCTTCTTTTCTCTTCTTCTTGCTTTTCGCGGCGACTTCCATTTCCACAACCTCTTTTTGAATTTATATTCAAATATGATGTTGTTGTTTTTTAATTTAGTGTTAATGAAGTGTTTCTTTGAAGGTTTATCCTGTTTCTATCCTTTTCACTTTTGAGGTCTATAATCCCTAAAGCTTATATTTACAACTTTTATTGTGTATATAGTGAGTAAAATATATAAAGGTACCATCTCAAAAGGATAGTTGCATACCATGAACTCCACGAAAGAACCTGAAATGCCATTAAATAAGACTCGAGCATCCATACTAACACACTTACTTAGCGAAGACCTTACAGCTCTAGATTTAGAGGAAGAACTAGGAATTAACGAAAGCGCAATAAGAAGGCACTTAGACACCCTCCAACGACAAGGTCTCGTTAAACACCATTTCGAGAAAGTATCAAGAGGGAGGCCTAAGAAAAAATATAAGATAACTTCAGCTGGGAAAAAAATTTTCCCACAAAAAACACACGATTTGTTTATTTCACTTGCGAAGATTGTAAAAGGAAAGTACGGGGATGAAGAGCTTGAGGATCTTTTATCCAAGGTGGCGATTGAGTTCGCTGAGAGATTATCGCCCGACGATAAAGAGTTGCCGGTTGAAGAAAGATTGGAAGATTTTGTGGGTTCGTTGGATGAGTTTGGATTCTATCCTCAGACATGGAAAGAAAATGACGTCTTCTATATAGAGTATCGGAATTGTGTTTTTGGTGATGTTGTGGAGGAGTTTTCGGGTGAACTCTGTGAGATGCATGAAGAGATTGTGGAGAATGTAGTTCCAAATTGCGAAGTTGTTAGAAAAAGTAGCGTGGGGATGGGGGATGATATTTGTCTGCATAAAATCAAGCTCGAATCATCACAATCATGAGTTTTGAAAGAGGAGGTGTGAAAAATTTTAGATTTGTACATTTTGTACGATCACAAGTTTGGAGAGAGAGTGATAGATTACCTGCAAAATGACCGTGAGAAAGTGGAGAATATAGTAGGGATTGATGAAGTACCTTCTGACGTTCAAGTTTCAAGCCCCACGTTCATAGATGAGGTGGAAGAAAATCTGCCTGAAAACATACCTTCGACTTGTGATGTAATAATAGCAATCGGCGTAGACATGTATATCCAAGCACTCCCTATTATAGTGGAGGAAACAGAAGCGGAAGCAGTGATAGTCCCGATAGAAGATTCGAAATGGTACCCGTTAGGAATACTAAACCAAACCAAAAACAGGTTAGAAAGAAAAGGAGTTGAAACGGCTTTTCCCAGACCTTTTTGTTCGCTAGAAGCAAAAGGCAGAGAAACGATTTCCCAATTTATTAAAGATTATGAAATCGGAAGACCGTCAGTCACTGTGGAGGTTGAAAATGGCGAGATAATGGATGTTACTGTCGAAGTTTGTGCTCCTTGTGGAAGTACTGATTCTGTGGCTGAGAGGATAGAGGGCGCTCCCGTATCGTTTGATCCCGATGATATTCTAGAGCTTGAAGGGGAAATCAGTGAAGCTCATCACTCTCATCCCTGCACCGGCGATATGATGGAAGACCCAGTACTGAGTGAAACAATACTTCATAGAGCAGGATATTTGGTTAGGAAAGCTGTTAAAGAAGCCGTCGGATTGGATTTAGACATTTCTGAGGAGAGAGAATCTGGAGAAATTTCTATAAAATGCCCTAAAATGTGTGGAGAGTGCGTTCAGGCCTGTGAGGATGCAGGTACAGGCATACTTGAGATGGGTGATGAAACTATAATTGTTCCTAATTATGAAAAATGCGTAGGTTGTCGATCTTGCGTCAAAACCTGTCCGATAGAAATAACTGGTAAAATAGTCACTAAAAGGGATAATTTACTGTTAGACAGCTGGGAAGATGCAAAATTATCCAACTAAGGATAGTTGAACCTCCACACGCAGTTAACTCGCTTTTTTAACCCAAACTAAGATTTGGACTGGTTAGAAGAACCCTTCATCTTCACCTTATGAATAATGAATTGGCCAAGCCACAGCAATAGCTCATTTAAAAATTTCGAAAAACTAGTCTGAGTTCTGTAAATTAAAAACTTCCAAAAATTATTATCTAAGGTGTAATTTTACTTTTTCTCCGTTCTGCTCTATTTCTTTTAGTTTTGCCTGCCTGAATGATTTGTACAAGCTATTTCTAGGCGTTTGGAGTGAAATGACGTCTGGAGTTTCTACATTGAGATTGTATCCTTCATCAAGGTGTATTTCAACGGTTTTACTTCCTTCTTCCGCAGCTTTCTTAATTTTTTGGGAGATCTCGTCTAAGATTTTCTTATCTTCATCGGTTTCTTTGCTTGTAGGTACATTATTTTTAAAATCTTCTTGGAGTTCTTTAAGTTTCTCTTTTTTATCTTGAACCGTCTTTCGTCTGAGCCAAAAGAAGAATATTAACAAAGCTACCGCAGTTATAACGAGATAGATGAGTATGTTATATATATCCATTAACCTTCCCATTATTTGGTTTGGTGGTAGTCCATAAGAAACTATTAGGGTCATAGACAATTAGATTTTTAGTCTCCGGATTAGATTGTTAGGCTGGTGATAGTATTGACACAAATGATAGATATCGGTGGAAAGGACCATGTGAATCGGGAAGCGAAAGCATCTGGATTCATTAAACTTGACCACAATACTGTGGAGAAAATAGAAAATAGAGAAGTTCCAAAAGGAAATGTTTTGTCTGTTGCAAAAACAGCTGGAATAATGGCTATAAAAAATACTACTCAAATAATTCCTCTAACTCATCCAATTCCGATAACTGGGGCCGAGGTAAACTTTGGTGTTCAAGAGAATGGAGTTGAGGTTGAGGTTGAAGTAAAAAGCAAGGGTCAGACTGGGGTTGAAATGGAAGCTCTCTCTGGGGTTATGGCTTCTCTTTTGACGGTGTGGGATATGGTGAAGGGTTTCGAAAAAGATGAAGAGGGTCAATACCCTGGTACGAGGATAATGGATATTCGGGTGGAGGAAAAGGTGAAAGGATGACTGCTGAAGAGCATAGGAGGGAGGCTCCTGAGGATTTGCATGTTGGGGTTATTACAGTTAGTGATACTCGATCAGCTGCTATGAAGGAGGGTCGAGATGAGGATAAGTCAGGTCAGATTATTGAGAAAAAGTTGGGGGAGGCAGGATATACTTCTGAACGTGTTATTATTCCGGATGAGAGGGATGAGTTAGAGGAG
>CAYSUV010000205.1:0-3364 GCA_964434275.1 Hadarchaeota archaeon (SeqCode)
CCTAAAAATGTGACCAACACAGGGGCAACAACCACGATAGCGCTCGCACCAATCAAACCCGTAACAGTGCCAGCACCCCAACCAGCTAAAAACAATACCAAATATTCTAAAAAACCGCTCATCCTTACACGACTCTTTAAACCAATAGTTTATCTGTAATAGAAAAATAGTTTTGCTGATAATTCTTGAAATATATTCTACTCTGAGAAAATAAACCTAATCCTCAAACCCAATCCAGAATTATATAGTAATGCCAATTAGTACCTCCAATCCTTAACCTCAAAAAGATGATAGCTTAGCGCTGTCGCTAAAGAGGCTAAAACGATGAAACCATAGATCGCATCCGTATTCGTAGAACTGAGAGCTAAAGATGGAGCTAAAAATTTAGTCACCCAACTCATTACTCCTGTAAAGTGCATTCCTGCAGCGACGCTTGCCAGAACATTTCGAACTTTTCCTTCTAGAATTATATTGAGAGCAAGAAGAATAACTATGTAAAGCGCTATCCCTCCCATCATCAACAAAAAATTCTGAGTGAAATAAACAAACTGTGGCGCTAGTTCCTCACCCACATTAGTTGTTATCCCTATAGATGTCAATGTCAGGTCAACGAAAACCAAAAATAGAATAGTTTGAAAATCTTTTCTGCCTAGTTTCAAATCCATATTTTCACACTAATCTGAATTATCTTTCTTATCTTTTAAGAGAATAGAAAAATAACGATAAAATTATCCCCACCACTACTACCAGCAAAACTAAAAGGCCTGTTCCTACAACCGGCAAAACCAGTAAGGGTGGAAAACTAACTATCTCTCTATCCTTCGAAGAAACTGGAATATCGTAAGAGTCTTCATTCACAGATTTTGTATACCAATAAGAAACGGCCGAAACCCCAATCTCTGTATCCCTCCAGTGCCAAATCTCCATGTCAAACCTGAACTCATCGCTAAACGGAATACTGTCAATTATATGAAAACGATTATTCGAAACATGCCCATAGTTAACAGGACCATCTGCCCGAGGTTGACTGTGATACGCACTGGAAAACACAGAAGGATTCCCCCAAGCATAACCAAAGTAATCCTCAGTCCCAGTCCCAAAAGTACTAGGAAAATTCTCTCCGTCAACATAAATTTTCTCGTCACCTTCACCCCACCAAATCAAAGTCGGATTCGCAACACTGAAAGAAACCCCCACAAACCTACCAGGACCAACCGTCTGAAGAAAATTCCAATCTCGCTTAGGCACCGTAGAAACCGGATAATCAGTTTTCCACTTCGCATGGAAATACAAATACGAATTATCCCAATCTACCGGTCTAGTAATTATCCTCCCGTCCAACGAAAAATTCTCTCCACTCTCATTAACTATCTCTAAATTCGCCTTCTCCTCAAAAGGCATCACCCACCTACTATAGACTCGCCCGTTCTCCAACATGCCGAGAGGCAAACTTCTGTAAGGATTAAACCCCGGCCCCGTCCCGAAAAAATCCCCTAAAGGAACCCATACCGACGGTTTTTCATAGTTGTCCCAAGTGATCCTAATAATAGAATTTCTCAACACATTTTCAACATTCTCAGCATCAAGACCCAAATCTATACCGATTATTTCTGCAGGTCCTGTGAAAGAAATCTCTTCAATCTCCCCTTGTTGAATCTGCCAGTCTATTTCGAAGATTTGAGAATTTTCCGAATGGGTCCAAGTGGTATAAGGATTTGAAAGTCGATCAGATATCCGTTCCGCTTTAGATTTTGCTTTCATAACATTTGCCTGACTGTAAGATTCTACTTCAATATCTTCCGGAAAAACCCGATACCCGATATGATAGTAAAGATTTTCAGGATTTTCACAAGTAACTAAAATATTTTCAGAGAAAGGAATTGGGAAATAAAGATTAGAACCCCAAGCCCGCACATCAACGAAAGGCGAGGTAAAAGGATAACCCTTTTCTCCATTAAGAATACTCTTCAAACTCCCCTCAATCACAGGAGACACGGAATTATCTATATAAACCCTCAAAATCCCTGCCGGATTAGCAGACCAAAAACGAACGACAGCACCAGGCCCTTCCAAATCAGCCAGAACGTATTCAGTACGGTTCTCCCTTTCGATTTTCCGAACGAAATTCCCAGAATCTTCATTGGCAAACCAATTTTCCCTCATCCCATTCTCTATCCTAGAAGCCCTATCATAACTCGAGGCCTGAGCTGTAAAATTACCGGAAGGAGGTAAAAAAGCGAGCCTTTCCAAATCAATCATCTCATCAAGAAGACTTTCAATCGTTATTTTCGAATAATCAGAATTATCCAACCCATCACCATCAGAATTATTAGAACTTGTTCCAGCAAAAACCGAAACGCTGGAAACGAAAAACAATGCAAAAACAAGACCTAGAACCAATAAAACTCGATACGTATCTTCCTTTTCCAACAAACCAGAAACACCCTCAAACCTCATCTAAATAACTTACTCACGAAAACGAAAATACTTAATGGAATCCGAAAATCGAAAAAAATTTAACACGAGCCAAACCTCACGAAAATAAGGTAAACAAATGAAAAAAGTAATAATAGGTGTAGGAATTTTCCTAATAATCATAGGGATAATAGGAATCGGAGCAGAAATACTAACCGCTGCTGAACTATCAAAAACAGGAGGTAGACCTGGAGGATTCCCCATTCCACAATGGGCCACACTATTCATTGTATACCAAGCTCTGTTACCGTTTGCGATGGTCGGAACGGGTGGAGTATTGGTAAAGATTGGTTTGCAGAACAATGATAGTGAGAAGAGCTAGTATTCGAATTAGAAATATCTAAGAGTTCTAGAGGTTTTTAGCTTAAAGTAAAATAAGAACAGGAATTATCCGTACCAAAAACTTCTTCTACTGTTAGGACGGGAAAGGTTAAGCTTAGAAAATCTGATTATTGTTCTTCAAATTCTTTTAAGTTAATGTTAAAACTAGCTCCGCCATAATCCGAATCTTTAATTTCGAAACTTCCCCCATAATTATCTACAATCCTTTTTCCTATGAAAAAAACAGGGCCGCCTATTCCTGAAGTTTTACCCACATAGGATCCGTCCATTATCCTCTCCTTACTCTCATCAGAGAGTCTCTTACCATCATCATCCAATCTTACAACGAAATCATCACCCGATTCCTCTAACAAAATCTTAACCTTATCACAATTAGACTTCGTAATCCTAGTTTCGATAAGAACAGAGAAAAGCTTCCTCAAATCTAGTCCTCCGAAAACATTAACCTCATCCACAGCCAAATCTGCTTCGACCTCTACCCCCTTCCTTTCAGCTATTTCTTCACTTTCTTCGATTACTTCTTGAAGCACTTTAACTAGTTTTTTAG
>CAYSUV010000206.1:0-1008 GCA_964434275.1 Hadarchaeota archaeon (SeqCode)
GTTTGGGTGTTAATGACGGTCGATTGTTATTTAAGTTGGGGAACGGGTCTAGTTTATATTCGTTAAAATCATCAGCGATGTCTTCTGGAGATTGGCATCATGTGATTGGGTCCTATGATGGGTCGATGATGAAGGTTTATGTCGATGGTCAGGAAGAAAATTCCAATAGCGTTTCTTTTACGATTGATCCTTCTACGAATCCTTTGGTGATTGGACAGGCGAGTGATGGTACCGGATGGTATTTTGATGGTAGGATAGATGAGGTTCGGGTTTATCCTCAAGCTCTTACACCTGATCAGTTGAGCATGATAGCTTATGATGAGTTTAACGGTTTAAAGACCGGTAAATGGTCTGCGCCGATTGAGGATATGGATACTCATAACAAGGCTGGAGTGGAAAACATTCACTTTTATGCTTCTCTAGATAGTAGTGAGGATTTTTATGGGAGGATAAGAGTTGACGAAGACGATGACGGGTTGATTGATGATAGCACCGGATGGACGTTGTTAGACGGTATGTTAAGCGGAAATGAAGGAGCTTGGAGCATCCCTAATCTTCCCACCGGATACAGGTTCCAAGTTGAGTTCAAGCTCATATCGGATAGCACAATATCTTCGTCCGCAGTTTTGGATAATTACACGTTATTTATTGATAATACGCCACCTTCTGTAAGCGTTTCACAACCTTATGAAGGATTGGAGATTAAGGGAGGAAATAGTTACACGATTGAATGGAACAGTCCTACGGACGATAATCCCGATAATGTAATGATTGAGAACTCATTTGATGCCGGATCTAGTTGGAACAATATCGTTCTCGGGGAGCAGGATGACGGTTCTTATACTTGGAATGTTCCAACTGTAACAACATCTCAAGCTAAGATTAAATTAACCGCAACTGACAAGTTCAGCAAAACTGGGTATGACACCACTGGAAACTTTACGATAGACTCCACAAGTCCGAGTTCTCCTTTGAATATTTCTGCCAGTCCTAGTTCTTGGACTAATG
>CAYSUV010000206.1:1108-3343 GCA_964434275.1 Hadarchaeota archaeon (SeqCode)
ATGGTGTTGGTAATGTTGATTCTGGGAACACAGCCTCAACAACGTTAAAACTGGACACTACAAGTCCGAGTTCTCCTTTGAATATTTCTGCCAGTCCTAGTTCTTGGACTAATGATAATTCTTTCTCTGTAAGTTGGAACAATCCATCAGATCTCTCCGGTATTTCAGGAGCTTATTACTCACTAGATTCAGCGCCGAACAGTGCTACCGATGGAACGTTCATTTCTAAAAATAGTATCGATAACATTTCAAATATTTCGGTTTCTGGAGATGGAGAGCATGATATTTATGTTTGGTTGAAGGATGGTGTTGGTAATGTTGATTCTGGGAACACAGCCTCAACAACGTTAAAACTGGATACTACCGGTCCATCCGGTTCGGTTAGTATAGATAATGATAATACTTATACCAACACTACAACCGTAACTTTATATCTGAACTATTCTGACGCTCATTCTGGCGTGGATCAAGTTAGGTATGAGAACGGCTCGATGGGGTGGACAGAATGGAAATCCCCCTCACAAACGAAATCATGGACACTTCCAAGCGGAGACGGTTCAAAAACCGTTAACTACCAATTGAGGGATATAGCAACAAATGTATCGGTGACTTTCTTCGATAACATAACCCTTGACACAACACCCCCTTCAACAGATTCATTAAAAGATCTATACCCGGCAGATAGTGCGTCCGTTGGTGAACCTGTCACGTTCGAATGGGAGTCTGTAACTGATTCATTATCCGGAGGAGTTAATTACATAATCCAAATAGATAACGAATCTACCTTCTCCTCACCAATCGTATATGAAAACACTAAATTATCAGACAATACACACTGGCACGGCTTCTCCGACTACGGAGACCATTATTGGCGAGTAAGAGCAATCGACAACGCCGGAAACAAAAGCCCATGGTCATCAGAATTAAAAATCACAAGACTCTCCGGAAAAACCTGGAGCCAAGGAAGAAGAGGATTAAAAGGATTAGGATTCTCACCAGCATTCGTACCTTCCTATACTGCTAACAGAAGTCTCCAAGTTGATTTTAAAGTGAATTCTGGAGAGATATCCGGAGCGGTTGTTAACGATGTTAACAATGATGGTTCGAGAGAAACGATCTTCGGGACTGGTGACAATAAACTCTATGTTATAAACGGTAGTGGAAGTACAGTTTGGTCATTTGACGCTCATGGCGATGTAGCTGGGATAGCAACAGCTGACTTAGATGGGGACAGCAAATCGGAGATTATTTTCAGTTCAGGCGAAAACAAAGCAGTGTATGCACTTAACGGCGAAGACGGGTCAGTCTGTTGGAGATATGACCTTGAAAACTGGCCAGTAATTTCTCCAACTATCGTGGACATAGACGGGGATTCTGGTCTTGATGTGGTTTTCAGTCTTGGAAACGGGGGGGACGGGACTATGCCGAGGGTTTTTGCTCTTAACGGTGAGGATGGGTCTAAAATCTGGTCTCATAGTTTGGAGAAGGGTGTGTGGTCTAAACCGACGATTGCAGATGTGGATGGAGATTCTAACGATGAGGTTGTAGCTTCAGCTGTTAAAGCCTTTGTTATGCAAAATAACAGGTCTAGGCAAGAATCTATAGGTGTTAGGAATGAAATGGTAGATTTGCTTAGGGAACTAGAGAAGTTTCAAGGCTATAACACATTAAGCAGTCCTGAGGACTTGTACGATTTCATGTTAGAGAAGTCAAAAGTATTTGCTGTAGACTCTGATACTACATTTGATATAGGCAGAACAGTGTATATAAGTACCAGTAAGAAAGGCGATTTTAAAAAAGTAACTGTAATAGACAGGAAACAAGACTTAAATATAGTTGAGGATGATAATGGACAAAGGATAACACTTACTCCAGGTGAATATTACTATAAGAGTCATAAAAGTAAGTACACACAACACTATTTAGATCAATTCCATAGCGAATTTAAACAGCAATTTAGGTCTTTTAAACAGAAAGTTATGGGGGAAGACTATGGCGAGTCGTTTACAAATGAGGAAGCTTTAAAAGCTAAGAAAAGGGAGATACGCAGATGGAAGCGAAGGAATACTCATTTTGATAGGGAAAGATTTGAAGATGACTTCTATGCTTATCTAAACGAATTGGTTGATAAAGGGGTAATGACTCAAGAGGAGCGCGGTAAGGTTGAAGATAACAGTAGGAGGCAAATATTTGCTGACCTAGATGCTGTATTAACTGATGAGGACGGTAATACTA
>CAYSUV010000207.1:0-3340 GCA_964434275.1 Hadarchaeota archaeon (SeqCode)
TGGTGGTGGAAGTGCGGGTCCATGGTATCGGAGATCTTTGCGGTGGGCGGGTGATTCTGGCAACGATAATCAAGTATTTTATATTTACGATTATTCGACGGATTCTATGGATGGTTGGTATATTATCGATGGTGATAGTACTTATTCTTCGTTTGATAACTTCCAATTTTCGGGGTATGCTAATGTGTATGATTTGAACGATTATTATTGGGATTATGTTTTCGTGAGAAAATATGAGGAGGGTGTTTCCAGTTCGTTAGGTTCTGAAAATACTGAATCTCCTGTAACTTCTAATGTGATGGTTGAGGGGTTTTCTAGCGGTACGAGCGGTATAGAACATATAACTGATCATTCTCCGAGTATAGAATGGTTTTATTCAGATCCAAACGATTCCCAAACTGCTTATGAGATTGAAGTTTGGACCGAGTCAGGTGGTAGTGGTAGTACCATGTGGGATACAGGGACTGTTTCTAGCTCTGATAATTTTGACAATTATGCGGGTAGTTCACTCTCCGACGGTTCAACTTATTATGTGAGAGTTAGAACCAAGGATGCGAATGATTGGTCAGATTGGGAAGAAACAGAATTCAGGATGAATAGTGAACCAAATGCGCCTACAGATTTATTCCCATCGGGTAAAGTTTCGACGACATCGGTGCAGCTCAGTGCGAGTGTTTCTGATGATGAAACTGATTCTATGAGTGTGTATTTCTATGATAATTCTGACGGTAGTTTGATTGGGTCGGATAGTGGCGTTTCGAGTGGGGGTAGTGGAAAAGTTACTTGGTCAGGTTTATCCAATAATAATAGTTATAGTTTTTATGCTAGGTCCTATGATGGTTACGAATATGGTAATTTTAGCGTTGTTCAGACGTTTACTGTCGCCCCTTCAAATGAATGGTTTTTCGATAATTGGAGTAAGGGTAAATGGGACACAACGATTACACCATATAGTCCGGTAGACTCTCTTTCTCTCTTAGGAAAGGATAGTAAGGCGTTTTGGAAATTTGAAGACAGTATTTCTGATGACATTACCGATGATTCTACCTCGTATAGTAACGATGGGGATCTTAGAAACGGGTTGTGGTTGAATGGGTGGGATTATCGGAGGAAAATGGAGATTGATGCTCCAGAGGCGAGAGATAATTATGAGATTTTGTTCGGTTTAGATCCCGACTATTTTGGGATTAGTACAACAACTATCGGAGAAGTTGGACAGGTAACTCTTAATGACACGATTGATAAGGGTAATGTTAAAAATGTTTCTCTGAATAATAGTTACACTAATCCAGTCGTTGTAGCTTTTCTAATGGGGTCGAATGGTGGCCAGCCCTGTGAAGCAGGAATTAAGAATGTGGGCAGTTCTAGTTTTGATATCTATATGGAAGAGCAAGATGATGAAGGGCACGCTTCTGAAGATGTTAGTTATATCGTGATGGAGGAAGGGGTTCATACGCTTCCAGGTGGTATAAAAGTGGAAGCAGGTATTCATAATACCAACACGACGCACGGAACTGGAAGTTATTCTGGAGATGATGTCTATTTTTCGCAAAATTTTAGTGCACCCCCTGTTGTGATTCACAAACCGATGACTCGAAATATTGGGGATCTTATAAGTTCAACCTCTGTCAACATTAATTCTGGATATTTTGAATTAATGTTAGAACAATCTAAAATGGGTTACTCAGACTCGAAAATCGTAAGTGAAGATATCGGGTGGATTGCTTTTCAGAGCGGCACTCAGAAGGAAGATTTTCTTAGTTTAATCAATCCTCAATATCAAGGGAATGATAGTTGGGATGACGATGGTTCTAAGGATACAATTCTTTTTGGGAACTCTTACTCGGAGGCGTGCGTATTTGCTAACGGGCGCACTGGAAATGATCAAGATGGGTACTGGGCTAGAGGTTCCAATAACGATCCTACCTCACAGATACCTATCTATGGACAAGAATCCGATGATGGCGGCCATTACAATGAAGGGTTTTCGATAGTGGCGTTTGAGGATGGCGCTCAGATAAACGCAGTTACTGGATGGGACAGCATCAGGTTCACAGATAAAAACGGAAATCTATTGGATTATTGGATGGAAACCTCATACTTACCAGACGAATACGACGATGTTGCTTTTTATGTTAGAATACCTCAATTAAAAGCCGGACTGAACAAGGTTTACGTTTTTTACGGAAACTCTTCAGCCAGCTCGCTAAGTGATCCCTACGATGTTTTTAAAGGTGATCTTTTCGATGACTTCACTAAATGGAATTCTGGATCCTATGAAGGTTCAGGCCCTAGCAAAATTACGGATTCACCTTGGACTATGTGGGCTCATGGAACGGGACCAAAAGCAAGGTTTAGCGAGACTGATCGGCTTCGTCTCCGTATTAATGATGGGCATGTGAATGTTGCGAGGGAGGCTTTTAGTTCAGAGGAGGGGTATGCTGTGGTTTCTAAATTTAGACCTGCTTTAGATGGGGAAGATCATCAAATGGAAGGGTTCATGAACTCTGATACGACTGATCCGGATCTTCATAATAGTGGTTGTGAAAGTAATGGGTTTATGTTTACTACAAAATCCTCTGGTAATTGGGCTTCAATTGATGATTTTGATGGCGGTCGTCCGGATAGGACTTCTTCAGCGTATACTATAGATGGGGGAGGTGGTAGTGTGGATCATTGGTATAGGAGGATGTCTACGTGGGAGGATCTTAATGGTGACGATAATCTTGCCAGCTGGTATTATGACTACTCTCAAGGAAGTTACTCCAAAGAGGAAAAAGTTGTGAATATTACTGATGTCACTCATTATTCTCGGGATAATATTCACCTAGCCGGTTATGCGGATTGGAGTGATCAAAACGATTATTGGTGGGATTATGTTTTCTTTAAAAAGTATAACGAAGATTTAAGTTATACCAGAGGTTCTGAAACGACTAGGTCGGATCATCTTCCGAATCAGGTTTCTGGTAAGGTAAGTTCTTCTTTTGAGTTTGGGGGTGAAGGGAGTTATGTGAGTTTTCCCGATGATTCAAGTCTTGATGTTTCGAGTGATTTGACTGTGTCTTTTTGGATGAAACCTACAAATATTTCTAAAGGAAGGCAGACGATTGTCGAAAAGTCCTTCGCTGGAGAATTTGACATAACCCTTGAGAGTGATGGGGGTTTGTCTTTCTATCATGGACAAAGTACAAGTAATTACTATAATGGTCAGGATATCTGTAGTTCCGGCACGTTTAATAGTAATGAATGGGTTCATGTTGCAGTCACCAGATCCATGAGTGATGATACGGTAAAAGTTTACAAAAACGGTGAAATGGTGAATTCCGACTCGTTTTCTGTT
>CAYSUV010000208.1:0-3338 GCA_964434275.1 Hadarchaeota archaeon (SeqCode)
GGCTACGAGTAAAGGATGAGAAGTAACGAGCACGACTGAGGAAGCTACTGAAGTGTAATCTAGAGAAGCTACCCAAGCGCCCATGTGTGTGGAAAGTAGAAAACCTATTGAAATGAGGGAGATCCATTTTTCCCTAGAAATACTTCTTAACTCCTCGATGTAGAAGGGAACGAATACTGAGATTATTAGAGTAGAAAAAAACATTCTATAGAAAGAAATTGCTATTGGGTGTGCTCCGGAAAATCGGATAAATATCGCCGCAAAAGAGACTGAAAATATCGAAAGAGGAAGGGCAAAATAAGATGAAAAGTCCTCCTTAGAGGATTGAAAGGGCCCAATTTTTTCTTTAAGTTCGGTGGATACGGATTTTTTTAATTTCTTGATTTCACTGAGTTTCATATTTTGCCTTTGAACGAATTAGGTGTTTGAATATTTTCCTATTTATATCGAGGTAAAGTTTTTGGAGGTTAGTAAAAGAAAGATTGTGATTTAGGATTTGTTTTGCGGATGCCAGCAAGAGACAAAGTGGGCTTTTTCTACTTCTGCGAATTCCGGGTGTTTTTGACTGCATTTTTCTGAGGAGTAAGGGCATCTAGGATGGAATCTGCAACCAGAGGGGGGGTTTCGAGGGCTTGGGACTTGACCTGTCATCTTGATTTTCTCTTCTCTTTTGAAATCGGGGTCGGGAATAGGGATTGAGGAGAGCAGGGCTTTTGTATACGGATGTTTGGGTGATTTGAATAATTTTTCGGCTGGGGCTTGTTCTACTATTTTTCCTAGGTACATAACAGCTATTCTGTCGCACATGAATTCGGCGACGTTTAGATCATGAGTTATAAAGAGGTAAGTAAGATTTAATTCGCCTTGTAGGTCTTGTAATAAGTTTAGAATTTGGGCTTGGACTGAAACATCAAGGGCAGATGTAGGTTCATCCAGTATGACAAGTTCAGGATCTACTGCCAATGCTCTTGCAATAGCTATTCTTTGTCTTTGCCCGCCGCTAAATTCGTGCGGATATCTAAACAGATGATCTTCACCTAGTCCCACTTCTTGCAAAAGATTAAGCACTCTTTTTTGCTTGCTCCCTTCGTAATTGTGAATGGATAAAGGTTCTCCAACAATGTTTTTTATTAACATTCTGGGATTGAGAGAGGATACTGGGTCTTGAAATATTATTTGTATCTTCTTTCTCAGCTCTTTCAGCTGGTCACCTTCAAATTCGGCAATGCAATACTTCCTCTCTAATTCTTTGAATCTTTCAGAATTCTTTTTTCCCGATTTTTCGAGGTCTTCTATTTCTTTTTTAATCCTCTCGTCTACATCATAGAAAATATGCCCGCTAGTAGAGTCAGTGAGCCTAACAATGGTTCTGCCTAGTGTTGTTTTTCCACAGCCGGATTCTCCGACTAGTCCGAAACATTCTCCTTTTTGGACTTTAAGATTAACTCCGTCTACTGCTTGAACTTCGTCTATTTTTGTTTTAAATATGCCTCCTTTTACAGGAAAGTATTTTTTAAGGTCTATAGTTTCTAAAAGAGGGTTCATTCTAATCACCAGCCTGTCGCTTAGGGCAGGCGACATAGTGATTCTCTTTGACCTTCATTAGATTCGGATGCTCTTCTGAACATTTAGCGTCAGAAACAGGGCATCGAGGATTAAACCTGCAACCTTCCGGAGGTTCAATAAGATCGGGAACAGAACCTTCAATCACTTCTAACCTGTCTTTTTGGGGGCTTGGAACAGCTCGCAATAATAGTTTAGTGTACGGGTGTTGAGGATTGTTGAATAATTCTTCTACTTCAGCGATTTCCACTATTCGACCTGCATACATAACTCCCACTCTATCGCAAGTTTGGGCTACTACTCCTAAATCGTGTGTTATGTAAAGAATCGATAATCCATATTCTTCTTTCAAGTCGTTTAAGAGTTCTAATATTCTGGCTTGTATGCTCACATCGAGATTGGAAGTGGGTTCGTCAGCTATTAATAGCCTAGGCTTACAGGCGAGAGCCATGGAAATCACCGCTCTTTGATTCATTCCTCCGCTCATTTCGTAGGGGTATTTCTTAGCCACTTCTTTAGCTTCGGGAATTCCTACGGATTCGAGGACTTGCACGGCTCTTTTTTTTGCTTCTTCCTCCACTCTGTTATTGTATCTTTTAACTATCGGTAAACGAGATAGGATTTTTAGTGATAATGATTCCGGATTTTTAGCCATCTTTTCGTATAAACGTTTCTCTATTTTCAAAATCGGCTTTTTTAAACTGTTAGAATTTTTGATTTCTTTTTCGACTTTTTTCTTGGCTCTTCGAATCATTCTTTTTTCTTGGTGTGCTAGCAGAGCTTCGGCTATTTGATCTCCGATTGTATAGACGGGGTTTAATGCTTCGCTTGGCTCTTGAAAAATCATTGATATATCTTTCCCGCGTATTTGCCTAAGCCCTTCTTCATCTAATTTGGTAAGGTCGTCGAAACTGTCATTTCTTTTCAAAAGAATTTCCCCACTCTCGATTTTTCCGGGGGAGGGGATGAGATTAAGTATTGAAAGCGCTGTTACACTTTTTCCGCACCCGGTCTCTCCGACAATTCCAAAGGTTTCGTTTTTTCTTATGCTGAAGTTTATTCCTTCAAGTGCTTTTACTACTCCAGCGTAGGTATAGAATCTTGCGATAAGATTTTGAACTTTCAATATTTCTCCATCCATTTTATTTTCTCCTGACCCATGGGTCTGTAATGTCCCTGAAAGCATCTGCTAGTAGATTCCAACCTAACACATAGAGGAATATGAATAATCCTGGAAAAACGTGAGTGTACCAGTACTGAGGTTCGGTAATCCAATTTCTTGATAGGTTTAGTAATGCACCCCAGCCAGCGTAACCTTCTGGAGCTCCTAGACCAAGGAAGCTGAGAGCTGCTGCGACTATGACCATTGCCCCCATGTCTAAAGTTGCCATGACTAACAAGGATTGGTAAGAGTTTGGTAAAATATGCCGTGAGATTATTCTAAGGTCCGAACCTCCACTAGCTTTAGCAGCTTCTACAAACTCCTCTTCACGAACCGATAGGATTTCTCCTCTAATCAATCTGGCGTAGTAGGGCCAATAAGCTAGTATCAGTGCTATCATTACGTTGTTTAGATTTACTCCGAAGACTGTAACGACTACGATTGCTAGGACGATAGCTGGGACTGCGATTATTATGTCGACTAATCTCATGATTATCTCATCTGGAATCCCCCCATAGTATCCGGCTATACTTCCCAATACTGTACCTATTATTAGAATACCTCCCACAACCATGATTCCAATCTTGAATGCAGTTCTCGTCCCCCATATCAC
>CAYSUV010000209.1:0-3338 GCA_964434275.1 Hadarchaeota archaeon (SeqCode)
TCTCTATCCTCCTCCCAAACTTCCGGAAAATCCAACCATTCATCCATAGGCACAGAAAAATCAGTCCCAAAAGGAACCATTAACTTATCAACGCTAGCTCTACTACCTTCATAACTTATCCGGTTCTTTAACTCATCTGCCATTCTTTGCGTAGAGTTAAAACTTGAAAGCGGAAGCATACCTGTCATCCCAGTATAACTTCCAGCCAGCCAATGTGTCAAGATTTTAGACCCATCGGGAGCCTCCCAATGAAAATCTAAATCATGGTCAGCGTTCCAAGGCTGTACCCCTCTGGCAAAACCAAAGTACTCAAAACCGGATTTTTTCAAAATCTGAGGCATCTGATATGGATGACCGAACTCGTCTATTTCCCATGCTACACTAGGCTTCACATCGAAGTTCTCCCGAAGATATTTTCTACCGTAAAGAAAGTTCCTAATCAAGCCTTCACCCGTAGGAATGTTCTCGTCAGGAGCTGTGAAAGTTCCACCTACTAACTCAATTCTTCCTTCATCTACATAATTTGAAATTTTTGTTTTCTCCTCCGGATGAGACTCAATGAAGGGTTTTAAAGCTGAGACCTGATCAATAGTAAATTTAAAATCTTCGTCTTTTTCTAAAAACTCTAGTGCTTTTAACAAGATTTCTTCTATATCTTCCGCATAACCTTCTTCTGACTTCCACCATTGAAGATCTGAATGAAAATGAGGAATACCATAAATCTCGCTAATTTTCATAAAGTCCTTCTCCTATCGATTTTTTGACTAATTAGCCTTATATTTTTGAGGCATTCAAGTGAGTATTTTATCTTTTTCAAAGAATTATCTATCTGAGGAACTCTTTTTTCTAAGCTACTTTTTATAGTAGTCAACTATTTCTCCAAGTTGTTTATAGGAAGATGAAAGTTTTTCAGGATCGCTGAAGAAGGTTTCATTCCAGAATACTAGATGTTCCAACCCTTTTTCTCTATATTTTTCTATGTCTTCAATTATATCTTCTACAGACCCGTAAAGGTAAGACCTCTTAGCGACCGAAATAGGAACCTCTTCAACTGCTTCCATAATCTCCTCCTTCGTATACTCAGCCGGAACAAAATCAGTCAGACCTTCGATATCATCACCTAGCGGATGTGAAGAGCCCTCCTCCCTATAAATCTCTGCAGGGATAGCTAAACACCTAGCTTTAACTGCTGGCGATTCCATAATCTCTAAACATTCTTCCTCGCTCTCTCCTATGATTATACTGGCAAACAATCCTCTGGTTAATTCTGAAAGATCTCTGTCCTGATTCTTCATTTCTCTCTCAATCTTGGACAATCTTTCATCATACTCTTCGGGACTAAGCATTGTAGGAAGCCAACCATCAGCGTATTTAGCAGTTAATTCAAGCATCCGAGGTCCATGAGCCCCTAACCAGATCGGAGGTTGCTTCCCTTCATAAAGAGGTAAATCAAAAACCGCATCCTCCAATTCCCAGAATTTACCGTCATAGTCTATCGTTTCTCCTTTTTCTGAATTCCATAAAATCTGGATTATATCCAATGCTTCTTCCAGTTTACTCACCGGTTTCGAGAAATCTATCCCGTAGGGAATAATATTCTCCGCTTCTCCCGCACCTAACCCTAATATAGTTCTGCCTTTCGAAACATGATCAAGCGTCACAATGCTCTGAGCCACCATAGCTGGATGTCTCCTAATAATTTCCGTAACACTACTACCAACCTTAATATCCTCAGTAGACTGAGCAGCTAGTGTCATAGAAATCATCGTCTCCATAAAAATATGAGGTGAAGACTGAAACGCCGCTATAGGCATAATATCAGGCTCCCAAATCGATTGCGGCCACCATCCCATCAGATGGTCTGGGAACCAAATCGAGTCGTAACCTTTTTCTTCGTTCCGTTTTGATTGTTTTGTAATCCCTTCTACAGGGGGAAAAGTCGGTCCGATAGTTCCTATATTTAGAGGATTAGAGTTATTCATAATGTCACCTCCTCTATTCGTTCAAGAGAAGGTCTTAAATAGACTTTTTCTTTACCCGACGTTTTGAAGATTATTCTTCTATGTATTCATCTCTAAGGACTTTCTTATCGGTCTTACCAACGCTTGTTTTCGGCAATTCCTCCATGAATTCTATCCTGTCCGGTATCGCGTATTTCACTATCTTTCCTTGTTCAACATGTTCTTCCATGTGCTCCACGATTTCTTCTTCTGATAAATCCGCATCTTCATGAGGAATTATGAAAGCCATAGGTCTTTCTCCCCATTCTTCATCAGGTACACCGATAACTGCACAGTCTTTAACGCCTTCCTTCGTGCTCAGAATATCTTCTATATCCGTGCTTCCTATCCATTCTCCGCCGCTCTTTATGAGATCGTCTAAACGATCCACAATTTGAATGTAACCCTCCTCATCGATTACAGCAACATCTCTAGTGTGCAGCCAACCATCCCTCCAAAGCTCCTCAGTTTTTTCCGGTTCCTTATAATAATCTCTTGTCAACCATGGTGCTCTGGCTACTATTTCACCTTTGTCTTTACCGTTATGCCTCACTTCGTTACCTTCATCGTCAATAACCTTGACATTAGCAAAGGGCGCAGGAATTCCAGTTTTTACATCCACTTCTCGTTTCTTTTCTTCGTCCCAATCCCACATTTTTTCCTTTTGTTGTGCGATCGAAAGTACCGGTCCTGTTTCCGACAGACCATATCCCGCACAAACATCTATTCCCATTTTCTTCGACGCTTCTTTCGCCAATCCTTTTGGAAGTCTTGAACCTCCAATGATCACTCTAAGGTCGGAAAAGGGTTTCAGTAGTCGAATAAGAAGCTTTTTCAATGGATTTAGATTAGAAATTCCTTCCACTAATCTTCTCAGAATTGTCGGAACCATGTGGGTGATGGTGACATCTTCCTCACGTATCAGATAAACTTGTTTCATTCCCAAGAAGGTCGCCATATAAGGCATTCCCCAAGCGTGAACATGAAACATCGGTGTTAACGGCATGTAAACATCCTCAGTTGAGAGCCTTCTATCCGGACAAAAATACCCATTCATTAGAAAAACACTCAATAGGTGAAGAATAATTTTCCTGTGACTAAACCAAACCCCTTTGGGTTTTCCAGTCGTTCCAGTAGTGTAGAAAAGTGTGGCCCTTTTATTTTCGTCCAAATCGGGAAAATCATATTCGGGAGAGGCTGAAGATAAAAGTTCTTCATATTCGAGATCTGTCAAATCGGTTTCTGGCATTTTCTCGCTGTCTTTCAAAACTATGTATTCTTTGACAGTCTCTAGTTCATCTTCATATTCTTCCATTATGGGAAGGAATTCTTCATACA
>CAYSUV010000210.1:0-984 GCA_964434275.1 Hadarchaeota archaeon (SeqCode)
AGAGATTTCTGCTCCGGGAGGAGAACTTGGAGGGCTGTCTAGTTCTGGCGGGATCTATTCAACCATGCCTACCTACACTACCCCTCTAACGGAAAGGTACAGCAAGGACTATGGTTTTTTACAAGGCACTTCGATGGCGACCCCTCACGTTAGTGGCGTTGCCGGGTTAGTGGAGTCAGCTTATCCGACCCTTACTAATCAAGAGGTCAGAAACACTATCAAATATGGCGCCGATGATATTGGAGCTGATGGATGGGACACTAAATTTGGTCACGGTAAAACAAATGCTCACGAAACTCTTCAAGTAGCAAAAACTCTTTCCGAAAATGGTACTCTTTCACCGGATTTAGTTCTGGAGGATATGACAGGTCCTTCAGATGTCAGAGCAGGTGAAGAAAGGGAATACTCAATCATTGTTGGAAATACAGGGAACGTCGAAGCACAACCCACAAGACTGTGGGTGTATTTTGATGGCGAATTAGGCAGGGAGATTTGGACAAATTCCCTGAGTTCAGGAAAAAGTCACGAACACAACTTCAGCTGGACATTTAGTAAGTCGGGCGAGCATAAGGTCCTTGCCGTAGTAGACCCGAGAGACAAGTTGGATGAAATTAGTGAGAATAATAATACAAACAACCTAGCGATTGATGTCGAACCAGCTGAAGGAATGGCAGATGTCATGGAAGCCTATTGGACCGTTAATGGGCAGAAATCGAACTTTGCTCAGATTAACGAGAATGTGAGTTCGAAAGTCGAGGTCAAAGCTAAGGGAGGGGAAATAGAGGGGAAATGGAGAATCGTGGTGAAAAAGGATCTTAAATACACTACAGATGTTAATTTCGCCGGAAGCTCCGGAACTATTAAACTCTCCGAAGGAGAAACCCAATCTCTTTCGTTCACTTGGATACCTAATCGAGCCAGTAATACAGGTGGTAATCTAGGAATTGGAGAACTTAGAGGGTATCATCTTGAATTTTGGTGGAA
>CAYSUV010000210.1:1084-3311 GCA_964434275.1 Hadarchaeota archaeon (SeqCode)
TGGTGAGAAAAAATGGACAATGGACGATTCTTACCCCCCACGGTTGACAGTGAATGAAGTGGAGGGAAGTGCCAGTTTCAGTGAAGGTTACTGGACCGACGACGGGTCCAAAATAACCGAAACGAAAGTTGGGAACGAAATCAAAGGACATGTGAATTTTGAAGCCTCTGGCGGTCCTATCGACGGGACTGCAAAAGTAGTCGTGAGACGAGACATAGCTTACTCTACCGATGAAGATTATGCTCAACGTTCCATCGATGTCAACTTGAGCGAGGGTGAGTCCTATGACTTGTCTCTGGATTGGGTTCCTCAAATTGCTTCAGGGGATCAAAGCACTAATGGTTATCATCTTGAATTTTGGTGGAATGGTGAGAAAAAATGGACAATGGACGATTCTTACCCCCCACGGTTGACAGTGAATCCTGAACAAACCCAAGAGGGATATCCAAGTGTTTCGAACGGTTATTGGACTGATGAAGGAGTTGAAATAACTCAAACAGTTAAAGGCAATAAAATTAAGGCTCATGTCAATTTCAAAGCTTCCGAAGGGTACCTGGAAGGAAATGCAAAGATTGTGGTCAGAAGAGATATAAGTTGGGGTTTTGACGAAGATTATGCGACAAAAACAGAGTCAATCAATATCAATAAAGATGAAACCTATGATCTGTGGATAGATTGGACTCCTCAGAAAGCAACAGGGGAGGATAGTACCAACGGTTACCATTTAGAGTTCTGGTGGAACGGGGAAAAGAAATGGACTATGGATGACTCCTATCCACCAAGGCTTAAAGTTGAAACTTCTTGAAAATTTTTTTCTGACCGTTCAGATACAATATGTCAGGATTAAAGGTTAAGAGTACGATTCTAATCAGAACAATAATTAGAGAAGAAGCAATTGAGGACTTTCTCGAGATTTGACCGTCGTAACCAAGGACTTAATTTTATACTCCCTCGAAGAATTTAACAACGAAATCACAAAAGTCTTTGACCTTGTCTTCATCTAAGTCAAATTCTTCTCTATAGCCTAGGTATTTTTTTGAATTAAGTGTTATCTTTTCACCCTCCTCTAATTCCTGATATGTGATACATTTTATATGCTCCTTCGAAACGACAACAAAATAACAGTTTTCAAACGGGTAGTTATCCGATATATCATCCCTGTCAAACTTCTCGCTTTTCCTGAACTTAACCTCGACGAAAAATAGCTTATCACGATCTTTTGAATCCTGTATCACGAAATCAGGCATATTTCAGATTTTATACGAAACATCGTTTTTGATCCTCTGCAATTTTTTAGTTATACCCGGAACCGTGTTCTCCATTCCGTACCTATAGACCTCATAACCCCCGGATAGAAAAAGCTCTTCGACCAAAGTCTCTGCGATTCTCCCCTTTATGATACTTTCCTTGTAGAAACTCTCATCCTTCGAAAGACCACCATGACGTCTCTTTCCCTGACATTCCCTACATAAAGGCTCGTCGAAATTACTCTTAGAGTAAAAATAGACCTTTTTCTTTATCTCTTCCCCACATCCAGAACAATAGTAACCTATTAAACCTCATTTCCTCACGAACACTATAAAATTTTTCATATGCCTGCCGGAGAAGAGCGACCTCCTGTCTAAAACCAAAGAAGCTCTAAAATTGCTTCATTTCTTGTTTTACTCAAGATGTTCTCTAACTATGTTAGCGAATTTTTTAGCGGTTTGTTTTCCGCCATGGTCTATCTGAAATTCTTCCTCTAACTCCTCACTTAATCCCATCCCCCGAGGAGCGAAGTAACTATTTCTAGCGAGAATACCTAACAAAATAGCCAGAATCCCAAGAAACACCAAAAGGATTCCGAAATTTCTAACAAGACTCAATCCGAAACTTCCGAAAAGAATTGAAAATAGTGCCCCTATAAGAAATAGAGGAATCCCCACGATAACTACACCCCACCTTATCTCATTATGTAAAGTCAAAGATGAAATTTTTGAGTATGCTAAATCCTTCATCTTTTCTCCAGTCAATCCTTTTTCGTACTTGATTAATCTTTTATTAGTAGCGTAAAAGTTCTTATAACTCTCAAGGACATTTTCATCTGTTGTCAAGTAATTCTCAAGAGCCGGATTCGAACTTTTCGATGGTTTTCTATACTCTCCAGAACCCTTTACGCGTTGAGAGGTAGAAATTTCAGCACCACAAGACGGGCAAAAATCAGCATCTTTTCTCATCTCCTCACCAC
>CAYSUV010000211.1:0-3310 GCA_964434275.1 Hadarchaeota archaeon (SeqCode)
GCAAGAAGGATTAACAGCTTCCTGGATGGCAAGCTAACTTTTTGTCCCAAGCCCGTTATATACAAAAAAGTTATATAAGCTCCTTTGAAAACTCTTTACCGCAACTAATGATAATTTTGAACTAGGAAAGGGAAAATAAGATGGCTTTCGCACAAGGAGGAAGAGGTTACGATCGTGCCATTACGGTTTTCAGTCCAGATGGTAAGCTGTTTCAAGTTCAGTATGCTCAAGAGGCAGTTAAACGGGGATATACCGCTCTCGGTGCAAAGTCGGATGATGGTGTAGTTTTAGCAGCTGAGAGAAGAACCACGAGCAAACTGGTAGAGGATGGTTCTGTTGAGAAAATATTTAAAATTGATAATCATATCGGAGCCGCGGCTTCAGGCTTAATAGCTGATGCTAGAGTTTTAATCGACCAAGCCAGAGTAGAAGCACAGGTTAATCGGTTGAGATACGACGAACCTGTTTCCGTGGAGAGTTTATCCAAAACTATGGGAGACACAAAACAAATGTACACCCAACACGGAGGAGTAAGGCCCTTTGGAACTAGGTTCTTGATTGGTGGAGTTGGAGAGACGGGGCCTCACCTGTTTGAGACTGATCCTAGCGGTGTAGTTGCTGCTTATAAAGCTCATGCTATTGGAGGGGGGGCTGAGGAAGCTACCGAGGTTTTGGAAGATAGTTACGATGAGAATATGGATTTAGATGAACTGATTCAATTATCATTGAATGCTTTGGACAAAGTAATTGAGGGTGACCTGGAGGCAAACAAAGTGGAGATGGCAAAAGCAGATGCTAAAAAGAAAAAGTTTATCAAAATGGATGAGGGGGAAATCTCTGAAGCTTTAGAAGCTTCCGATTAGGAGAACAATTTTCATGATTACTACTAGGTTGTTTGATTGGTATGGTTAAATTAGAAGACGCTGTTATTGCTAGATTATCCACTCACGGAACCGAATTTGAAGTTTTGGTCGATCCAGATCTTGCTTTAGATTTTAGGGCAGAGGAGGATGTAGACATTAGAGATGTTCTGGCGTCTGAAAAAGTTTTCAAAGATTCCAGTAGAGGGAAAAAAGCATCCGAGGAAAAGATGGAAGAAATTTTCGGCACTTCCGATCCCTTAAAAGTAGCTAAGGAAGTGATCAACGAAGGAGATATCCAAGTTACAACTAGGCAAAGGAAAGAGATGAGAAAAAAGAGAAAAAAGGAATTAATTTCGCTTATCTCAAGACGAGCAGTCGATCCTCAAAAAGATATGCCGCACCCGCCCAAAAGAATAAGAAATGCTCTCGAAAAAACTAATTTCCAAGTCGAACCATTCAAAAACGCGGAAGAACAATTATCTGACGCTGTTGAGGTTCTCCGTCCGATAATTCCTCTAAGTTTCGAAACTCGAAAAATTGTTGCGAAATTCCCTCCGGAACACGGTAGTAAAGCCTATCGAATAGTTGATGATTTTGCCGATATAAAAGAAGATGAATGGTTGAACGATGGATCTTGGGCAGCTAAAGTCGAAATACCCGCTGGTATGCAATCTGAATTTTTTAAAAAAATAAATGATTTAACTAATGGGGAAGTAGAAACAAAGGTGTTGAAAGAATGATGCATGTGGAAAAAAGAGAATTTGTAGTACCAGGACAACTCTTAGCCGAAGGAGATTATATTCTAGGGGATGGAGTTTTCCAAGATGGTGAAAATGTTAGAGCCTCACAAATGGGTCTTGCAGATAAAAGAGGAGACAAAATCAGAGTGATTCCTCTAGAAGGAAGATATACTCCAAAAGAAGGAGACAGAATTATTGGAATTGCAGTGGATGATTATTATGCTGGCTGGATGTTAGATATAAGCGCTCCTTATCTGGGCAATTTATCGGTTTCATCATTACTTCAAAGAAAAGTAGATCTGAACGAACATACTCTAGATGAGTTTTTAGAGATAGGAGAAACAGTCGAAGCTAAAATCAGTGAAGTTGACGAACTAATGAATATAACCCTTGAAGTCACTGATGATGAAAGAGGGAAGATTTCTGGAGGAAGACTCATCGAGATAAACCCTTCCAGAATACCTCGAGTAATCGGAAGAAAAGGATCTATGATATCAATATTACAAAAAGTTGGTAATTGTAACCTATCTGTCGGACAAAACGGACGTATAATGGTGTGGGGAGACAGCAAGAAAGACACAAACCGAGTTATAGAAGCCATATTCAAAATTGAAAAAGAAGCTCACACCAGCGGTCTTACCGACAGAATTCGTGAATTCTTAGAAAAAGAACAAAAAGGAGGTTAAACATGGTAGAAGAACCTGAACAATTCATTGACGAAAACGGAAAACGGTTAGACGGAAGAGAAGCAGAAGAAATGAGGTCTCTCACAATAAAAGCAGGAATGCTAGAAAAAGCAGATGGTTCAGCTTATTTGGAATTAGGCGGAAACAAAGCAATCGCCTCGGTCTATGGACCAAGGGAAATGCATCCGAGGCACTTACAGAAAACGAACAGGGCAGTTCTGAGAGTCAGATATAACATGGCTCCATTCTCAGTTGATGATAGAAAAAGACCAGGACCCAGTAGACGTTCTACAGAGATTTCAAAAGTAGCTAGAGAAGCTCTGGAACCTGCAGTTTTTCTTGAACGTTATCCTAGAGCGGTTATTGACGTTTCTATGGAGTTGCTTCAAGCTAGTGCAGGAACCCGAACTGCTGGTATTACCGCAGCTTCAGTTGCTTTAGCAGATGCTGGTATACCTATGCGGGATTTAGTTGCTTCGATTGCTGCTGGCAAAGCTGGCGATACTGTTCTCCTAGATCTTCAGAAAGAAGAAGACCAATTCGGAGACGGAGACATGCCAATAGCTTACATGCCTCAAAAAGAGAAGGTGACCTTGTTACAGATGGACGGGAACTTTGAACCTGATGAATTCGAAGAAGCATTAGACCTTGCAATCGAGGGTTGTAAACAAGTATATGAAAAGCAACGAGAAACCCTTGAAGAAAAATATTCAAAGGTGGAAGAAAATGAGTGTAAGAGAAATTATTGCCACAGTCAAAAGAGATTATATCGTAGACCTAGCCGAAGAAGGGAAGAGAGTAGATGCTAGAGAGATGGACGAGTACAGAGAACTAAACATTGAAACGGAATGGGTTAAAAACGCTGAAGGTTCAGCTCTGGTAGAACTCGGAGAAACCACAGTTCTCGCCGGAGTGAAAACGGAAAAAGGAACTCCATATCCTGATAAACCAGACCAAGGAGTTCTGATAACAAATGCTGAACTAGCTCCGATGGCTCACGAAACTTTTGAATCAGGACCAC
>CAYSUV010000212.1:0-3308 GCA_964434275.1 Hadarchaeota archaeon (SeqCode)
GAGGGAGACTTTGTCGAAACTAGTGAAGGTCTTATATTCCATGTTAAAGGAGTTCTCCATCCCTCTGATAGTGTAATTGCTTTTCTGAGATATGTCCCTTCCGATTCAGGAGAAAGACGGAAAGGGGGTAGAACTTATGAAAAAATTTACCCGATTGAGGATAGGTTTGATTATTTAAGAAAAAATTTTCCGCATTATATTCAATATTCGGAAAGAATGAAGAAAAAAATCCAACTTGTTGAGTTGGAGTATATTGAAAAAGTCTATAAACCGGAAAACAAATTGAAAGAGCTCAGAGAAAAACAAGATTTATCTGGAATTGAAGAAGATGTTGTGAAATTCGCGAACAGTCTAATTGAATTCGGGATAGAACCGGACTGTCTCGGAGTAACAGGATCTATCCTAGTGGACCTCCCTCATCAAAATTCGGATATAGATATGATAGGATACGGGAAAGAAAAAGGTTGGAAAATTTACTCAGCAATAAAAGAATTGAAAAGTCAAAACTCTCCGATCAAACCGTACGATAGAGAAAATGCTTTAAGAATCGCGAAATTTAGGTGGAGCAAAACTGGTATCCCACTGGATGTTCTTGCAGATATAGAAAGAAGAAAAGTTCTTCATGGAATGTTTAAAGATAGAGATTTTTTCATGAGATTAGTAAAAAACCCGGACGAAATAGAGGGAAGATATAAAGATTTCTCATTCACTCCAAAAGGAAAAACAAAAATTAGAGGTATTGTCAAAAAAGACAGAGATTCAATATTCACACCGAATCATTATCATCTTAAAAACACTGTCACACAGGACCGGAAAATAAGCGAGATAAAAAAAGCAACCAGTTACAGAGGACGCTTCACCGAACAAGCGGAAGAAAAAGAAGAAATAATAGCCTACGGAAGACTGGAGAAAGTCAAACAAAAAAAGAGAGAATATCACCGAATTCTTCTAGGCCAACCTGAGGAATATCTAATGCCTCTAAAAAACAAAAAAGAAGTAGAAATAATCTAAAAATCTAACCTTTTACCTTCACTTCAGCTCCGGAATTATCCGGTTTTGAAACAAAAACATCAGCAGAAACACCCTCATCATCTAAAAAATCAGTTATTTCACTTCGTAGACTCATCGCTTGCTCCCGACCATCAGCAATAGCGTAAACAGTCGGCCCCCACGAGCTTTGCCCGGCACCGTAAGCTCCTTGCTGTAACAATTTATTTCTCGTACGTGTTACTGTCTCTTCTTTGAACAATCCGCCCTGTTGAGAAGAAAAAGCTTCCCCGGCTAGCTCATCGATTTTACTTACCGATTCTCCGAATTCGGAAATATTTTGATTAACTAAACCTGGTAACATTTGCAAGACTAAGAAATAACAGATTTTTTCGCCGATTTTCGCCTCAGATCCAAGCTCTTCAAAGTATTCGCCCTCACCTTCCTCTTCAGGTCCTCTCTCAACATCAGGAATAACAACTAAAACGTGCCAATCTTCAGGGAAATCGTGCCTGACTATTAGAGGTGGAAATTCGCTTTCTCCGCCACCTTCCACTATAAAACCTCCTCTGTCAAAAGCGTAGGTACCAATCCCTGACCGTTTTCCCCGACTCATATCCTTTGCCATTTGAATTGCTGTCTTCTCCTCCCCGTTGAGGATTGTCATAGCTTTTCCGAGTGCTAGGATTAGTTGTGTGGTAGAACCTAAACCAACATGTGTAGGAATAATCTTGTGTGTTTCAATTCTAAAATTAGGTGAAAAATTATAAAGATCTCCAAAACTTTTAACAATCTTCTTAATTCTCTTCTCTTGGTTCTCAGAACTTTCAATTACTAACTCGTCGCTTCTCTCAACCTGTAATTCATAACCCCCTTCTTCAATCGATAAACCTATACTTCCAAATTTTCTAGCGGACTCCTCAATCGGATTCAATAAACCAAAATGAAGTCTAGCTGGAGTTTTTACAAATACTCTCAAGGAATCACCTAAAACCTCTAAAAATCAAACCTACTGTCTAAAAGGGATTTCATTTTTAATCTTCTCAACTGCCCTTACCCCGGTCGGATGTCGAACATAGTCAAGAGCTGTGCCTTCCGCCTCTCTTAGTTTCAACAAGTCGACGAGATCAGAAAATTCTCCTCCCGCCAGCCCTTCTGCAATCATCCCATAACCTTGAGCTGCCTCCTTAATCTCCTCAGCATCTTCTAAAAACCCCACATTTCTTACCGGCGCGAACTCTTCTAACCTTTCTTCCAACTCGGTTCGAATTTCTTCAAATCTAGAAAGTCTCCCAGAAACTAAAACCTCCCTAGGTTCGGAAGCAGAAACATAACTAGAAGCTACCATCTTTTCTACATCTTCCATCATCCTATTCCAAGCCGTTTCATATTTTTCCTCTTCGCCCCTTCTTTTGATGAAATCCTCAATAGACTCAGAGTCGATAATTGAAGAAACCCCTCCTGTAAAAACATCAGTTTTATCCCACATCTCGGCCAACTGTACCATTTCCAAATCCACTTCTCCAGAGGTAAGGAACCCCATTCCAGGCATTGTCCCTCCAACCCCATCTACTATCTCACCTTTTTCAACGCTAACTGCAGCATTATACCCCGCCCCTAACTCAGCTAAGATAAACGAAGTTTCTGAATATGGAATATTTAACCTCTTAGATTGATCGTATATTCCCAAAACACAGCAACAGAGTTTATCAACAGTCCCCATATCCAAATTATTCACTTTCCTATACTCAGGGATAGTCGGTAAATTAATCACTCCAGGAATATAACATGCAGGCAACTGCTTCCTCTTCATTTCAAGAGCAGATTCTGTCATAGCAGAATAAACCATTATTCCAGGATTTCCTTCTTTAAGAGCGGACTCGAGATCCTGCTTTCTCAGCAGAAGTATGTAAGTTAGATACCAATCCTCCAAAATGTTCAAATCCAATTCTTCCAAATGCGTAATCTCAACCCCATAACCAGATGGAGCAGTGATTAAGTCGAGAGGCATCGCTTCTTCTATGTTTTCTACCAACAAAGAAGGATTTTCGGCCAGATTTGAAGAATCTAAAATACTTTCATAAAAAATATCGCCGTCTTCGATACCGCAAATATCAAAACTCTTAGTGCCTGGA
Source organism: Hadarchaeota archaeon (SeqCode) (assembly GCA_964434275.1). Taxonomy (GTDB): domain Archaea; phylum Hadarchaeota; class Hadarchaeia; order Hadarchaeales; family JAGGTB01; genus CAYLJV01. The sequence goes on from CAYSUV010000212.1 coordinate 3,123, forward strand.
TCAATTCCTAGTCCTCTCATTTATTCACCACGAATAATTAACACCACAATATTAAAAAACCGCACGTCAAGGCGGTCAAGAGCTAGATGGTCCAATCTAAGACAAACAAAAAATAAGTAAAGGATTGGGGTTTGCAGAAATCTTCTCAACGCTAGCAGTCCGTTCAGAATTCCGGCATTATCTCCT
>CAYSUV010000213.1:0-3300 GCA_964434275.1 Hadarchaeota archaeon (SeqCode)
GCATTTGATCCATCACAAGATCCGGAGCTTCGTCCAAGCAATCGCCCGAGTAAACCTCTTCCTTCCTATAAACCTTTTTAACAACTCTATTTCCGGTAATTGGATTCTCCAGATTCTCCAAGCTTTCCACCATATCTCTCCTAAAGTCCTCATAATCCTCTCCTAGACTCTCCTCATCCACAAATATCGGACCCTGTCCGGTAGCAATTGCAAGGCTATCGTCCCAATCCACAGCTTTTCCCTTTGCCTTTCTACTCAAGCCCCCCCTCTTCGAAGGAATAGAACTGCCCATCGAGGAAGGGAAAATCTTGGAAAGCAAACCTTTAATACGCAACCTCTCGAATGCGGAAAACACCGTTGATTTTGTGAGTCCCAACTTGGAGAGGATTTCTGTAAATAATCCCTTCTCAGTCCCCAAGTACCCGTTCTCCTCCAGCCAAGTATTGATATTGAAAACATTTTCAATCTCGTTGGAACCGTGATCTGAAATTATTATCAGGTTGAAATCACCTCTCTTCAGTAGTTCCCCGATACTATTGTCGATGACTTTCCAAGCTTCCTTCACAAGATCGTCGCTCCAAAGATAGTGATGCAACACGTTGATGAAAAATACTGTGAGGTGAAGAAAATCTACTTCGTCGTCCGACTCCAGCAGGTATTCAGCCAATCTAAACCGACTTTCGATGATCTCGACCAGTTCATCAAAATATTCCCTGCAAATTTCTTCCGAGGAGATTTCAGCATCGGGATTTACCTTGTAGTCCAGAGATTCAAGAACCTCCTGCAACTCATCCGGATAGTAATAGTCCTCGTCCTCGGCATCGGGACCTCCAGAAATCAGATGCCCGTCAATCTCCTTCGGCGGATAGGAAGTAGGCATATTGACGATGGCAGTCCTGTATCCCTCTTTATTGAGATAGTCCCACATTTCATCGTTTTCCGAAGAGCGATAATCGGGACAATAGACCTTCTCCTTTTTCCAATCTACGCTCTCCCACCAAAAGAAGCCGAGCTTTCCGGGATTCTTCCCCGTAGAATAACACTTCCAGTTGGGAGCCGTAACTGGAGGAAGCTGTGATTCTAAATCTCCGTAAACTCCGTTTTCTTTTATTTTCTTCAGATTTGGTAAATCCCCTTTTTCAATCCAGGGATCGAGCAATTCCCATGCGGATCCATCTAACCCAAGTACTAGTGTTTTCATATGTATTATCCTTGAACTTCATTAAATTTTAATTTAGGGCTGGAAAGAACCAACTTTCAAGATGTCGCAAATAATTTCTCTGGTATAGCCCTTCTTTCTTCAGCCTACCTACTTTTTGAATTTCTGAAAAAAGTACATTCCGTTTGCTAAAGTGAGCTTTATTAAAAGTTTCGAAGAATTTCTTTTATCCCTTCTCTCAAGTAACTCCGAGCTCGTATTCCAGCTTTTCGCTTATTTTCTTAATGGAGTAATCAAACGTTTCCTTCACCTCGCACTCCAATCGGAGGCTCCATGTGCTTCACAGTTACATCCCTCTCGTAAAGTCTCCCCTCAAGTCCGCAGCTACGTCGGCCAGTTCGTTAACCGAGGTCATGACGCCGGAACGAGGTTGTAGACCTCGAAACCCGAATCTTCACTCTCGAACGCTATCTCAAAGGTTCGCGCCACACACCCTACGTGAACGAAGCCCTATCCTCTTCTCTCTATATTAACTAAAAGTTGAATTCGAAATGTTTGAGATAAAAAATAAGAGAAAGAAGTGATACATGTCAATAAGTTTAATCATCAAGTTTACAGACCTCTATCTAATCAATAACTTTCGGAGATTTCTTCTCTCTGCCCTCTTAAGAAGAGACGAAGTTCCTACCACAATTGTTGCAATAATTGGGAATTGGAGGATTAATCAAGGAAATCGAATCGAGGATTTTAGAGGATATTCCGAAACCAACCAGGTCGTGGCGAAAGAGTACAGGCCCGAGCACTATGAATGTGAGGATTATAACGAGAAAGTAGTCGCCTCACACCTTGACTGTCCCAAGGAAGGCGTTTCGGCAAGAACTTCTTGGTTCAGATAACACTGTTTGAGTCCGAAGAGAGAATTACGTATCAAAAGGTTTCAGACCTGTTCGAGTAGCAGTACAATCTTGAAGTCTCGCCCGGCTCGGTCTTGGATTTTAAACATGGCATCAAATCCGAAATAGTAAAAGCCGCTAAACGCTACGAAATTAACCAAAAATCGCTTTACGACAAGAAGAATAAGAAGGGTGGAATATAAGTATAGAAACAAAGAGTGAAATCAATGAAATGTTATAAAATTTTAGCTTTGTCAGCTCTGACCCTGATTTTGATTTCCTCTCAAGTAGTTGAAGCAAAAAGCAATATAGAAAATAACATCGTTGGGAAGGATAATTTAATTGTTCATTATAGTTTCCAAGACAATACCTCGATGAACATATGGGATCATAGTCAGAATAAGAATCACGGGACGATGCGGGACTTAACTACTGAAAGCTATATTAAAGCCACGATGCCAAACGGTACAGATACAAGAGCGATAAATTTCGGTAGTATAGATGGTTATGTTAAGGTTCCCGAAAGTAGTGAGTTAAAACCCCAGGAAGTAACGGTTTCCGCTTGGGTATATCCAACACAAAATGAAAGGACTGGTATATTCTCTTTTGAAGATGAAAGAGGATATGCTCTTTTTAGATGGGATTCTGGTTTTAATATTCAATTAATAGATGAAAACGGCAACGTATATGATTGTAATGGTGGAACTGATTTTTATGATGAATGGGTGCATGTGGTCGGCATATATGATGCTACCGAGCAAGAAACACGATTGTACGTAAATGGAAATTTGAAAAGTAAACTTTCTATAAATGAAGATATATTTTATGAGAACAATAAAGAAATCTGGATCGGTAGGAGAAGTTTCGGAGACAAGTTTTTCAGCGGCAGGATAGACGAACTCCTCATCTATAACCGAGCCCTTTCAGAAAAAGAAGTAATGTCACTCTACCGAAAAAAAACACCTCCGGTTGAAATCGAGAGTATCGAAAAGAGTGCGAGTTGGATACCTACAGACTTCAACGAATTTGGGATTGATTTCAATGGGGTTTACGATTATGTGGAAGTCCCTCACCGTACAAATATTAGTCTTGAGGAAAAACTCACAGTGACGCAGTGGATGAAAGCGACTTATGATGAAGGTTGGCAGGTAAGTTTAGCGAAGGAGGGTGAGTATTCCATAGCACAAAAAATAGACGGAACGACAAGAGGGGGTATATGGATTGGGAAAAATCGATACACTGTAGGGT
>CAYSUV010000214.1:0-3276 GCA_964434275.1 Hadarchaeota archaeon (SeqCode)
ATCAAAACTTGACTGGTAGTAAAACTCTCTTCCTTCATATCAAAATCGGAGAGTATATTTGCAGTGGATCTATATTAGCCAAAACGCCAGGAATAGAAGAATTTAAAGTTGTGAGAGAAGTATCTAATTCCACTAGTTTTTTGTTGAAAAATAATCTCGAGAAATACATTCCCCCCTCAAGACTTACTCCGAAAAAGATAATAGATATAGTCGTTCCTTCGATTTTCAAAAGTTTATTCTCAAAGAGTGAGATACAAAAAGAGGAGATTAACTATTTAACAGCTTACTGGAGTATTTATTCAAAATTAGAAAAACTTGAAGAGATAACTGAGATAATTAATCAAATTCAAAGTAGAGCTCAAAAGGAGTTTAGTGACCCCCTAATAGCTTGCAATCCTAAAACTCCAAATATAGCAGCGAACGAGTCAAAATGCGCAGCTTTGAAAACTGGAGGATTGAATCTTATAAAATCCACCTTAAACTTAAAGACCTCTACTAGAGTTTTCTTAGATTTTGCAACATATTGCTCAGGGATATCAATCGGAGAGTCGGGAAAGAATACAACCGGTCTACTTTCTGGTATGGGTATGAGAATCCTTGACTCAATGGCGAGGGGGCATAGTAACACAAATTATAAAGACGGTGTTGTTTCTCAAATTCCTGAAGCTAAAGGAAAAATCTATGATGGAGAAGTGACGAATTTTACCACCCAAGCTACTGAACTCATAAATATTGAACGATGTCCGTCAGGGAAACAATCTGTGGGGGGTATTCCTATTAATGTTGAATCTTCTTATGAGAAAGAAATTAAGCTGATAGGTTGTGATGTGGGTGATAATGGAAATGAGCTAGACAAAATCTTAGAAATTGGTAGAAAAGCTGCTTCTTATGGAACTGCCACTCTCAACGAATTACTGGCAAAAACTTTCGCAAGACTCGTCGGCAAAACAATTAGAACAATGGAGACGGAAGATTTGCTAACATCTAATTCTACAATTTTTATCTCAACTAGAAAAGACCTGTCCCAATACTGGAAGACGAAACTGATTAAAACTATAAATGAAATCGGTTTCAAAAAAATTGGAGAGAAAATTTACTTCTTAGATAACCCCACGAGTATAGGTTTCATGATGCAAGCTCTAAAGACTACTTGACAGAAATTTCCCCGCCATTCTTAGCAAGCTTGACCTTTTCAACACCCTCCTCTCTAGCCAAACTAGCCAGAGAACTTAGCTTTTCCTCACCACCATGGGCTGGAATAACAAACTCAGGGTCAAGCATTCGAATCATATCTCTATGATCCTCCCTCGTTGCATGTCCATGAGAATGTACATCAACTCTTAATTCCGCCCCTTCCTGTTTAAGCCTCCTCTTCAAGTATTGCCGATTCAACTCATTAACAGGGGTCGGAATAGTAACACTAGAAAAAATAACCAAATCCTCAGGCCCTACTTGGTAAGGGTAATCCTTATTTGCAATCCTTGAAAGCATTGCATTTGGTTCCCCTTGGTTACCTGTTGTCACTAAAAGATAGTTAGATTTGTTTTTAGATACTTCCTTCAAAATGCTTTCTACTTCATCTCTATAACTTCCTATCTTTATCCCAGATAGGTTTATTAAATCATTTTTTTGCGCATCTTTGGTGTATTCTTTTAAAGATCTACCTAACATTATTATTTCTCTTTCCCAATTGTTTGCATCTATAATATTATTCAATCTCGCTATGTGGGAAGAAAACGTTGTAACAATAACTCCCTTCTTGTCATGATTAGCCTGAGAAATTATCCTCTCTAACTCTCTTTTAGTCTCTAATTCCGACCTTGTTTTGCCAGGTTCATCAGCCCGAGTACAATCAACAATATACACCTTAATTTCCTCTTCTCCTAATTTCCTCAACTTATCATAGTCGACGGGTTTGCCCAGTGTAGGATTATCATCAAGTTTGAAATCCAGGGAATAAACTAAATTACCTTCACTGGTCCTTAAAATGGTCAATGCAGCATGGGGGATGCTATGTGTAATAGGGGCTAACTCCAACTCAAAATCTTTCGAAAGTTCAAATACATCACCTAACTCTAATCGGATTATATCGTTCTTCACATTCTCCCTATCATTCTCAATGAATCTTTCTATAATATCCGCTGTATAAGGAGTTACCACTATAGGGCAATCATAGGCGTTGGCTAATTTTGGAAGTCCTCTACAATGATCCTGATGACCATGCCCAATTACTATACCTACAACATCTTCCCTTCTATCTTTAATTTTAGAATCATCTGGAACGACTTTTGTTTCAATAGCTTCGACTGTCTTCATATCTTCAATATTTTGCCCGTGTTTAACGATTCTTTCTATGTCGGCTCCAATATCCAAGATTACAATTTTTCCATCAACTTCTACCGCCGTCATGTTTGCTCCGACTTTTTCATAACCTCCGATAGTATGTATCTTCATTTCTGACTCCTCTCAAGCATTTACTATTTTACTTTTAAAATGCTCTGATACTGTGACCGTTTTTTCTAAAAACATTACTCTAAAAACTCTCACTTATAAATAAATTCAAATATTACATCCTTTTCCTAGGTTTGTGAGACTTGACCGAGCATTCATGAACATTTTTACATTCTCCACATACTCTTGGATGAGTGATGCACCCGGAACTCTCTGCTATCCCCCCTGCAACTTTTCCCCCTTCATGCTCGTAAATGTCAGATTTGAAATTTGGAAATTTACCTTCTATATTAGTTCGGCCGCTCCAGCCCACATTCTCCAATCCAACCGCTTCGGCTGTTTCTAGAGCCTTAACCATATCTTCTCTAGTAGCCCCAGGATAATTTTCTAGCACAAAATTTGGTCTGAAAGCTAAGAAATTAAGAGGTATCTTTGGGTCTATCTCATACAAGAATTCCGCCAAAGGTTTTACATCTTCTAAATTTATTTCTGGGATTACTAAGAATCTGAATTCCCATAATTTATCTTTTGCGTTTTTTACCATATATTCCGCATTTCTTAAAACAGGCTTTACAGGCGCACCTGTTAGTGCTCTATGGACATCGTCGTAATATGCCTTAATATCAAAAGTTATCGAATCTGTGAAATTTAAAACCCTTTTTAGAGAGTTTACGGTTAAGAATCCATTCGTGTCGTAATTTATTTTTACTTCACCTTTCTTTTTTGCCTCGGATACCACTTTCTCAATATATGGTAAGGAGGGAGTTGGCGAACCGCCGCTAAAGAAGATTCTATCTGCTCCCATTCACTCCCCCCGTTCCGAGT
>CAYSUV010000215.1:0-3262 GCA_964434275.1 Hadarchaeota archaeon (SeqCode)
AGCGAAAACGCAGCCTTAAGAAGCCTATATGACTTCCCGATAGTCCTCGCCATGGTCGATATACAAGTTGCAAACGTCACAATGGAATGGGACAATCTGATACCACAACTAGGAAAAGGAGAACTAGACGCAGAACTACCAGCCGGTGGCGATGTAAACGTTCTCATAGACAACTTTTACACTTTCTGGAAAAATTTCGATTATGACCTTGAAAACTTTGTAAAAGAAAACAGGCTAGATAACTGGGAATGGGATTACGGCAAACTCGAATGGGAACTTATAAGCCCCTCCCTTGAGAACTTCCGGCTGAATGTCGAAAACCTCACTCAAACCGATATTGATAATGCTTCACCAATGACGTTAGGCTTTGATAATTTCTTGCTCGATAACTTATTGTTTTACATAGAGGATTCTTACTGGCACCAAGACAACGTGATATTCGCTTCAGACAATATAGATAAAGACGGCGGATTCCCGGAGAGTGTCATATATGCTATTAAGGAGAACCTTTGGTGGGATTATGGTGAATTGAACTTCCAAGCAGGTATCGATTTCGACAACCTATCCTTCGATAACTACCCGATGGAAAATCTTTCGATAGGTGTCGATAACTTTGACTTATATATACACGACTGGGCATCCTCGGACAATGTAAGACTATCAACTCCAAGCGTATACTCATACGTTTTGGCAGGGCATGAAAACATCGATTTCGACCTAAACTTCTCCATGGATAAGGAAAACATCTACATCTCCAAACAAAACCTAGAAAACGGGAACCTCCCCCTAGTGGGAAGCCCGATAGGGTTCGATAATCTATGGATAGAAAATGTGAATCACTACACAAAACAATTTTCTTTCAATATGTCTCTCGAAAACGGAACACACCCCGAACCCCCGACCACTTATAAAGAATTCTTAGGAAGAGAAAACTTCATAATACAATTTGAAGATTTGGATGGAGATGTCTCCTGGAATGAAGGATTCGTCTGGATAGACAATCTAGAAAGCGACGATCTACTGGGAGAGGAAGGAATTGACAACCTTAGAATAGAAAACCTTACCGTTCCCTGGGATAAATTTAGCTACATATTAGATAATGCTCGCGGAAGAGGAAAAATATTCGACGGGACTGAAGCAGAATGGTTCGAATGGGATAATGGGAACTTCGGATGGGATTTCGCCGCAATAGACTTCACAGAAGTTTATATCTATGCCGACAACTTCCAAAAAGCCGGTCTAATCCCGTTAAACCTAGATAATTTCTGGATCGAGAACCTACTCGCCGATGTTGATAACTTTAACACGAGCTGGTCCGGTTTGGAATTCAAATCAGACAACAAAAGATTAGAAAACGCGGGAATTTTCGACTTTCTCTTCGAATCGATGGAAAACACTTTATGGGATAATTCGAGCGCAGATGTAGATAAACTATTTTCGAGTCATGATTATTTGAAGATTTTCGCCGAAAACTTTGAGACGATGCCTATGGTTTCGGTTGATAATTTCAAGATGAAAAACTTGGGAGTTATTTCGGAGAATTTTGCTCTTCAACTGTGGAAGTATTGGGGAGCGTCGAAAGATGTTACCCTACACGACCCAGGACCTTATGGACTTTTGGGCGGAATTGTGGAGAATATCTCTTGGAGATACGCAAGACTCGACTGGGACAATCTCGATCTAGAGTCCGACTACGCACACATCGAAGATGAAAACTTCACGGACGAAGACCTACCCATAGGAATCCCATTCGACAACCTACGAATGGAAAACCTATACTTCAACTTAGAAAACCTACTCTTCAACGCTCTAGATTATAGAATGATATCCGAAAACGTAAATCTAGAAAACGCAGAGATGTTCGACATACCAATGGCACTCCTCGAAGAAATAGGCTGGGACAAATCCAACCTGGAATGGGACAACCTCCACTTCGACACCGACTATCTAAGAGCATTTGCTAAAAAATTCACAAAAGACGACATTCCACTGATAAGCATACCGGTAGAAAACCTAGGACTGGAAAACCTAGAGATCGAAACCCAAGTTCTTTTCGCAGAAATGCTGGAATTTTTCGCCCGATCGGAAAACGTCAACTTGATAGAGAACATGATAGGGGAGTGGAAAATGGACGAAGGAATAGGAGACAAGACGTACGACACCGCTAAAAACAATGACGGGACCCTATACGACGACACAGGAGGGAACTTACCCATATGGGAAAAAGGGTATTACGGTAGAGCTCTGAACTTCGACGGAAACAGCAACTACATAGCCCTAAAAAACCCCTACACAACATTCACCAAAGGAATAACAGTATCAACCTGGATCAAAACAACCACCAACAACGGAACAATAATCTCCTACGACAACCAACAAATATTCAGCCTCTCCCTCAACTCCGGCAACGCAAAATGGACAACCAACACAGGATCCGGACCAAACACCCTCCAAGGAACCACCAACCTCTCAGACGGAAACTGGCACCAAATAACCGCCACCTACAACCCCGAAAACACCACCAAAAGAATATACATAGACGGACAACTCGAAACAGAAGACACCACATACGGCGGAAACAGCCTAGGCACAGGAAACACCAGATACGGCTTCATAGGAGTAGCATCACAAGCAACCACCTATGACGGAACCAAAAAATCAGGCACATGGTTCGGAGGAACTATAGACGAAGTACGAATATTCGAAGCACCACTCACCGAAAACAATGTAAACAAGCTCTACACAGGAGACCCTCCCTCTACTTTCGGACTTATGGACATCCTAATGGCAGCCATGGGAGAAACACACTGGGAAAACCTAAACCTCCAAGCAACAGCCAACGCCAATATCGACCACTTATACGCCAAAGATGATAACCTCTCCGGAGACGATATCTCCTCCGCTACGTTTGGCTTATTAGGCATCCCGTTGGATAATTTCTGGTTGGAGAATTTTGCGCTTGATTCTTGGGGTGATAATGTTGGTTTGGATAATTTGGGTGTTAGGTCTGAGAATGTTTGGTTGGAGAATTTGAATGATATGGGTGGGATTATGGATAATGTTCTTGGTTCGTTTGTGTACGCTAAGTGGGATAATTTGAGTGCTGTTGTTGATAATTTGGATTTAGATGTTACTCATGTGCTTGCTAGGAGTGAGAATTTCACTGCGGATAATTTGTCTTCTGCTACGTTTGGTTTTTTGAGTTTGCCGTTGGATAATTTCTGGTTGGAGAATTTTGCGCTTGATTCTTGGGGTGATAATG
>CAYSUV010000216.1:0-3262 GCA_964434275.1 Hadarchaeota archaeon (SeqCode)
ATACCTGCCTTAGCCACACTAATAGTTTGCTGTTCCATAGACTCAAGAATAGCTCCTGACTCTTCATCCGACATCTTATCAAACTCATCTATACAAGCCATTCCACCATCCCCAATAGCCAAAGCACCAGCCTCAAGAGTCCATCCACCAGTCAACTCATCCCTAACAGCGGCAGCGGTCAACCCTGCTCCCGTAGCTTTTTTACCGGATGTATAAATTCCTCTGGGGGCTACTTTGTTAGCCCATTTCAACAGCTGACTTTTTGCTGTTCCAGGATCTCCTGTTAATAGGATATGGCTGTCTCCTCTTATTCTAGATTCGTCGGGAAGTTCTACAGCTGGAGAACCGAATAATTGTAGGGCTATAGCTTCCTTGATTTTATCATAACCGAAAATGCTCGGAGCTATAGAGTTTATAACTAGGTTTCTAACACGACTATTTTCTCTTAACTCCTCAATCCACTCCTCATCCCCCTCCGAAAGTTCAGTTTCCTCAACACTCTTCTCCTTAACGGCGATATGATTAACCCGAAGAACTTTCTTAAAAGTAGCTTTCTTTTTATTCCTTTCACTTTCTTGAAAAGCTCTTAAAACTCCAGTAACCAAAACTTGGTTTCCAGGAACACCCTCATCAACCATATCGTCCCTAACTATAGCGCTCAGATGACGAGGCACTCTGCCACCTCTTAGAGCCTCTGGTAATTCTTGAATCCTAAGACTTTGCCAGTCTCTAAACTCTGAATTTTGTTCCTCCAATCTAAATGGTCCTTTCTTTCCACAATTCGGATTTTGACAAACCTGTGGTTCCTGAAACTTCTTCCCTGTTTGCATTACCCTATTTTCCTCACCACATCGAAGGCAAGTAAAAGTCGCAACTTTTATTTCAGGCTTTACATCACTGGCTCTCGTAAGAATACCTTCAAGCTGGATAAACTTCCCAACATCATCAGCCCTAACACTCCTAACATCAACAGTTTCATCGAGTCCTTTTATCCTTAGGTGAGAATTAGGTATTTCAGTTATATCTTCTAGAATCTCATCTGCCTCTTCCAAAAAATTAAAAGGTTCATCAAGAAGAGCTGTGGCTAAATCTTTATCTTCCTCAACGAGCCGATCGTAACTTATTATTAGAGATTTTTTCCCCTCAGAAGATAGCTTTCTTAACTCTTCTAGAATCTCACTACCGTGGAGAAACTCCTCTAACTTTTCTTCTAATTCATCCTCCAATTCTTACAGCCTCCGAGAGCGAAAGTAAGGTTGGCCTCAGAGTTTTTAAGGAACAGGGGTGTAAAATTTACAGTTTTTTGGAGATTTTGTTTAACTATTTCAGTTGCAGTATTTATCCTAATCATTAATTGACACACCTGTGCTTTGCTCTGTAAACATGACAAATCTGACCTGCTTCTTTATTCTATCCAAGGGAAAGTCTAGAGGGCATTATTTTTGGTTCAATCCTTGTTCTTTTCCGGGAGGGGTAAGTGAAAGTAAAATATCCTCTCTTACCCAAATAAAGAGCCAAAGAATAGGGGAGTAAAATAAACGGTTTTTTGAGCTTCTTTTGTGAAAAGCTAGAATTAATTCCGGTCTTCCACTCGAAACACTCGAAACGAAGGTTTCCGAGCAATAGGGTAAGTGAAACTTAGACAGCAACCAAATTTAAAATTAGTACTTTATAAAGAGAAGTCTCTAAGAACCTCGGATTTGGATCTACTCATAAGCATCAGTTTCAGAAGCAAAACAATAATGAAGCTCGGAATAATTACTGGCAAACTCCTCAACTTCTCCCTTTACACTAGCAGGATCCTCCCCTTCAACAACAATCCGAGAAATGAAATCCGCTATCCTTCCCATATCTTTCTCCTCCATACCCAACCGAGTCACTTCCGACACTCCCAACCTTATACCACCCGGATTATCATAATGCCTATCCTCCCGAACATCCCAAGGCAAAAGATTACGATTCAAAATAATATTACCCCTCTCCAATTTCCTTTCAAAATCCCCACCCAACCCATGCTCAGTAACATCCACCAAAATAACATGAGAAGAAGTATAACCCCTATCACTAGCAATAACATTCAATCCCCGCTCATGCAAAGCCTCTCCTAAAGCCTTCGCATTCCTAATTATTTGCTCCCCATACTCCTCACCAAACTCTAAATTTTCAGCCAAAGCCACAGCAACCCCCGCCACAGAATGTAAATGATGATTACTTACAACACCAGGAAAAACAGCCTCATTAATACTAGCTTTCAACTCTTCGTCAGCCATAAGAATCATGCCATGCTGAGGCCCTGGAAGAGTTTTATGGGTACTGCAATCCATTACTTCTGCCCCTTCGCTTAACGGATCTTGAAAGTGCCCACCTCCGATCAAGCCAGCCACATGAGCTGCATCATAAGCTACTGTTGATCCATGTTTTTTCGCTATACCTGAGAGTTCTTTAACGGGATGTGGGAAAAGAAAAACACTTGCTCCAAATAGTAACAAATCTGGTTCAACTTCTGCTATTTTTTCTCTAGCCTCATCCACATCTATGTTCATAGCTTCTTCATCAAAGGGGAGATATTCTACATTCAGACCATGAACCGCTCCTGCAGTGCCTCCGAACTTTTGCTTACCCATGCTAATATGACCTCCAGAAGTTATGGGTAGACACATCAAAGTGTCTCCTGGATCAGTGAAAGCAGTATAGGTTGCCAAATTTGACAGAACTCCGGAAACGGGTTGTACGTTAGCATGAGCGGCGCCAAACACCTCCTTGGCCAAATCCATAGCCAACAACTCTACCTTATCTATATACTCGCACCCTGCATAGAGCCTCTTTTTCGGAGCGCCTTCTGCATACCTATTCCCAAAGTCAGAAATGAGAGCTTCTCTAACCGCTGGACTTGGAACGTTTTCACTAGCGATGAGATTAATTGTTTTTTTAGTCCATTCATGATGCTTTTGTAACAAATCCAAAGTCTTATCATATGATTTCTTAGGGTCCATTTTAATCCTCCAACAAATTAACTATCTTTTCATATTTAGCGCTAACTTCAATAGGTTTTTCCGAAACGTCTGCAGCCTCTTCAGGATCTTTCAAAATATGACCAGTTACAACGGAAACAACAGTCTCCTCCTTGTCTATCGTTCCTTCATCCAATAACTTCTTTAATCCAGCAATTGAGGCAGCACTTGCAGGTTCAACTCCTATCCCTTCCTTTCTAGCCAACATCCTTTGAGCCTCGATAATTTCATCATCAGACACACTCTCAGCA
>CAYSUV010000217.1:0-3256 GCA_964434275.1 Hadarchaeota archaeon (SeqCode)
AGTCTTTAACCCATCTTCTAACTTCTTTTAATGCTCTTCCTTGAGCTGCCACGCCGCTTAACTCTTTAGGTCTATATTTTTCTGTCCATGATTTTACCATGTTTTCATTATAATGATAGTTTAAACCCGACTTAACATTTTTCACAGTTTTAGAAATAGTAAGTGTGTGCAAGAGGAATATTTTGAAAAAATGTTGTGATTGAATGTTTTTTGGTGTGTTAAATGGAGAATAGAGAGAAAATAAGTAAAACAATGGCATACCTATTGCGCCATAACCCTTCAGGTATGGAAGTTACAAGTGAAGGGTTTGTGGATTTTGAAGAGTTGTTGAAAAGATTAAGAGATCGTTGGTCCGGATTGGATAGAGAAGATGTTGTGAAGGTTGTTGAAAGGGACCCTAAGGGCAGGTATGAAATAAAAGAGGATAAGATTAGGGCTAGATATGGTCATTCTATTGATGTTGATCCGACTTTGAGTTGCGCGCAAGTGAGTGATTTATATCATGGAACCACATCTACTGCTGCGGATAAGATTCTTGATGAAGGTTTGAAATCTAAGGGCAGGCAGAAAGTACATCTTTCTACTACTATAGACGAAGCTGTTAAGGTAGGAAAACGTCGTACTGACAATCCTGTTATTTTGAAGGTAAATGTGGAAGAAGCTCGCGAAGAAGGACTAAGAATTGAAAGAGCTAGTGATAGAGTTTATGTCGCTGAAAATATCCCGGCGAGATTTATTTCTGTGGAAGAAACTGCATTCTAACCATGTAAACTTTTGCGAGATTTTCTTGTTTTTTTGTTATTCTTCCCAAGAAATTGCATCTACTGGGCATCCATCGATTGCGCGTTGAATTGTTTCTTCGTCTGCACCTTCCGGGTCCTTTACTGAAGATTTTCCATCGTCTTCTATCTCAAAAACTTCGGGTGCTATCCCTACGCAAACCATATGCCCCTGACAAGTGTCTTTATCAACAACAGGTTTCTTCATAATTACCCCAGTTAATCTTTTTTACTGATACATTTAGGTATTTGCTTGTTAGAATCTCAGCAGAGTTTTAAGCAAAGGTTTAATTCATTGATTTTTCAATCTCAAATATGGAATTTAAAGATTGAAAGGAGGTGAAAATTTATGGCTGAACAATCTTGTGAGGATGATATATTTTGCGGTGTAAACGTTCCTTCAACGGAGGATCCAGAAGAGATGGACGCTTTGGAGAAAAAACACGCCGTAGTGATTAACGCGCCGGATAAGGTAAATAAAAACGAACCTTTTGAAGTTGAAGTCAAAGTAGGAGAGTATAAAGAGCACCCTAACGAACCAGGTCATTTTATAGAGTGGATGGAACTTTATTCAGGAGAAACATTCCTAGCACGACTTTCTCTAACTCCAGAAAAAAGTCACTATATAATGAAAACGACAGTAAAACTAGACCATTCACACCCACTTAAAGCATGGGCTAAGTGTAATCTTCATGGATTATGGGAAGGTTCTAAAGAAATTGAGGTAGAATAGCAAGTCTTTTTAATTATTGCCTCACTTCCGACACTACCGATTCTATTTATTTTAATTCTTTCCATTAAGAAAAAACAAACAAAATAAAAATAAAAAAAGAAGGCGTTTTGTTTCCAACGAAATTAGTAGTAGGCTTTCATCTCTTGTTTCGCTTCTTCTCCGATTTCTTTTCCGTATTTCTTTCCGAATTCTTCGTAAGTATCTACTATCTCTTCCGTAATTGATGGTCCAACTGATTTTAGACCTTCGTCGAAATGACTTTTTTCTACTACGTCTGTTTTGATGTTTTCCCGTAGAGCGAGCATTCCCGCTTCTTTGCAAACAGCGGATATATCCGCCCCGCTGTAACCTTTTGTCTTGTCAGCGAGACTTACTAGATCAACATTATCGGCGAGAGGTATTTCTCTAGTATGAATTTCGAATATCTCTTCCCTAGCGTCTTGATCCGGCGCTGGAACCATCATAACCCGATCAAATCGTCCAGGCCTGAGCAGAGCGGGGTCTACTAAATCCGGTCTGTTTGTTGCACCTATGACGATTACGTTTTCGAGATCTTCTAACCCATCGATTTCGGTAAGTAGTTGACTTATAACTCTTTCACCTACCTGTGATCCTGCATCTCTTCTACCTCTTTTCGGAACCATAGCATCGATTTCGTCAAAGAAGATCACCGCTGGCGCTGCTTGTCGAGCTTTCTTAAAAGTTTCCCTGACAGCTTTCTCTGATTCTCCAACCCACTTCGATAATAGTTCAGGCCCTTTGATTGAGATGAAGTTAGCATCGCTTTCTGTGGCGACTGCTCTTGCAAGCATTGTCTTACCGGTTCCTGGCGGGCCGTAAAGTAGTATTCCGTGTGGTGCGTCTATTCCTACTCTTTTGAAAGCTTCTGGTTTTTTCAGCGGCCATTCGACTGATTCTTGGAGTTGTTGTTTTGTTTCTTCTAGTCCTCCGATGTCGGTCCAGTTGGTGTCTGGTACTTGGACTAGTACTTCTCTCATTGCGGATGGTTCTACTTGTTGTCGCGCGTCTTGGAAGTTTTTCTTTGTGACTTCTAGTTTTTCTAGGGTTTCGTGGTCTATTCTTTTTTCTTCGAGATTTATTTCAGGCAGGATTTCTCTTAAAGCGTTCATAGCTGCTTCTCGAGCTAGAGAAGCTAAGTCTGCTCCGACATATCCGTGAGTGTTGTCGGATAGTTCGTCTAGGTCAACGTCATCTGACAATGGCATTCCCCTAGTGTGTATTTGCATAATTTCCTTTCTTCCTTCTCTATCAGGTACCCCGATTTCGATTTCTCTGTCGAAACGTCCTGGTCTTCTAAGCGCCGGATCCACCGCGTCAACACGGTTTGTGGCCGCTATGACGATTACTTTTCCTCTAGCTTCTAGACCGTCGAGCAGTGAGAGTAGTTGTGAAACGACTCTTTTTTCCACATCGCCTGTAACTTCTTCTCTTTTTGAAGCGATAGCATCGAGTTCGTCTATGAAGATTATTGAAGGTGCATTTTTCTGGGCTTCTTCGAAAATGTTTCTCAGCTTTTTTTCTGATTCCCCGTAAAACTTCGACATTATTTCAGGACCAGCAATGGATTGAAAGTGAGCGTCTGATTCGTTGGCAACGGCTTTCGCGGTCAAGGTCTTACCGGTTCCTGGCGGACCGTGGAGCAACACTCCTTTTGGCGGTTCGATTCCTAGTTGGTCGAATAGTTCGGGGTGTCTGAGAGGAAGTTCGACCATTTCTCTAACTC
>CAYSUV010000218.1:0-3252 GCA_964434275.1 Hadarchaeota archaeon (SeqCode)
GATATACCCTATAACCAAACTAACGATAGAGAAAATTGGAATTTGAGAGATATTCAGAAAGGAAAAGCTGACGAACTAGATTTTAGTTTGGAAGGACTTCTCGAGGAGTTGACTAGACTAACCAATAATACAATTTACATATTCTGTGCAACGGAACAAGTTAGCTTCATAAGAGCTTATCTTGACAAAAATGATTGGACTACAAGATTATGTATCTGGGAAAAAACAAACCCTTCTCCACAAAACGGAGAATATTTATGGCTTAGTGGAATAGAAACTTTTGTTTTCGGTATAAAACCACAAAGAGATGGAGGAAACCCTACTTTTAACGAACATTGTGAAAATACAGTATTCAGATATTCGACAAAAAAAGAAACTGAACACCCTACAGAAAAATCATTAGAACTTTTCAAAAGATTGATTAAAGCAAGTTCAAATAAAAATTATTTAGTTTTAGACCCATTCCTAGGTTCAGGGACTACTGCTTTAGCTTGTAAACAATTAGGTAGGGATTTTGTTGGGATTGAAAAAGAGGAAGAATTTGTTGAAATGGCTAAAGAGAGGATGAAGCAAGAGGTTCTTGTGTAAATATTTCAAAGATTGAAAAGAGGTGATAGTTTTGTGTAGAAATTTGGATGGAAGGTTCAAAAACAGATACGGTAAGACTTTCATAGTGTTCAATCCTTCGGAACATGATATGATTTAAAAATAAAAAATCAGAGATATTATAGTATGCCAGAATGTCCGGTTTGTGGTTGTGAAGATTACAAAGTGTTAGATTTCAACCCTTTCGTCACACTCAAATGTGAAAATAATGATTGTGGACACACTTATTCACCAAAATAATTTTAAAACATCGGATACATACTTAAAAACGCCCGGTTTCAGCCCACTACATCCATCAAAACCCGATGAGAACAGGGAGGGGTTTTAGCGAAAGCACCTCCGCCCCTCCCACTTTCCCCGTTCTTTCTTTGGAAAAGATTTAAAAGGCTTTAATGGTAATTGTATGGTAAATAGATGGTAATGATAATATGTCAAAAGAAGTTGAAGAAATGTTAGAAGAAGCAATCCCCTCCGACAGAAAATATAAACTTAGAACAACAGGAGAAAACGGATCATCACTAGAAACAACAGTACCGTCAGGAGTTATAAAAAGAGAAGCAAATAAAAGAAATATGTCTGTTAAAGACTTCACAGAAAAATATAGAGTTGTTTGGTACGCTAATAGTTTTGATGGTTTACATCTAAAATTTGTTAAAGAGGAAGATGAGGAATAGATAATTATGATAGTGGGGTGTGAGAGTCCTTCATCTGTTAGAATCCAGACTCTCTTTAGTATATTATTGTTAATTATCCAATTTAAAACTTGTTATATATACAACAATTTAGAGGTGGTTTTTTGAAACCTACCACACCTAGAAAGTTAGAATGTAAAGATTGTGGAAACCAATGGACTGGTGTTGAAGATTCCGAATGTCACATTTGTGGTGGAGATTCAAAACCTACCCATTCTAACATTCACACGGAGGGAGATTCTGATGAGTGATTATAAGTTGAAACGGAAAGTTATCTCGGAAGGTGGTCTGATTAGCGAGAAAGAAGCTAGTGTTTTGATGTCTAAACGAATAGTTCACAAGGAAGTAATTCGAGGAGGTTCCGAAGGGGATTTTTTAGAAATATGGTACATCGGAGAGGTTAAAGGATGAAATTTGATTGGAAAATTATCGCTTTCACAGCTTCTATCGTAGTCCTTTCAGGTGTTCTGATTTTTTCGTTTTTCGTTAGTGGTCAAGATACGATAAATCTTGAGAACGAGAACGATTTGATAACTTATGTGGAGTTGTTATTATGGAAAAGATAAAATATCCTTGTTGTGAAAATCCGGCTTGTGATAGGTTAGAAAAATACATATTTTGCGACAATTGTGGACATTTTTGCCATAACTGTTCAGAAAACGGTTATAAACCAAAAATATTGTTAGATGTGAACATCAATAAAGAGGTTGTGAATTTTTTAAAAGAAAAGGATATAAGAGCAGGTCATGTTAGCGATGAACTTGTAGACGAGGCTGAAGACGAGCTGATAAAAAAACATTTGATAGAGAACGATTATGATTTTTTCATCACGAAAGATCAAAACTTCCCGTTCGACAGGACTTTACTGATTCGTGGGGAGAAAAATCTCAAAGATAAGATTTTGAAAAAATTACAAGGAGAAAGGAGGTAAAAAAATGAAATACAGATTGATGAAAGAACACCAACAATGTCCACAATGTCAAGGGTTGGCAACGCTTACCGACGCTAAAGACGATGGTTGGGGTGTTCTCGATTGTCAAAATTGTGGAAACAGGCAAGTTGTTCGAGTAAAATACGAGCTAAGATACAGGTGATTGTTTGGATTTTGATTTTAACAAGATGAAATACGCATGTCCTACAAATGATGGAGGGCTTATCGAAATGGACAAAGCTTATGAAATCACAAGCCCTTGGTGTTTAGGTTGGACTAAGTATTATTATGAAAAATATGGGGTTCAAACTAGCGAAACTATGAATTGTGTCTACACCCCCCCTGTAATCGGAGATTCTGATTTTTGTAAAAGTTTGCTTATGGATTATGATGAACCTTTTTGGGAGTTGGAAGGTAAGGATTGGAAGATGTTCAAGGTTAGAATTGTCAAGTTTTCTGAATATAAGAAAAAACTAGCTACTATAAATGGAGAAGGTTTGGAAGATTTGAAAAAAAGAATAACAGGAGAATGGCAAAATGAGTAAAAGCAAGGTTAAAGAAAAATGGTATCATTTCGATGAAGAAAATGAAGAATTAGAAATTTCACAATCATTAAGTATAAGGATAACACCGACTGGACGACCTTTACGTTTAGAGTTTTACGATATTGAAAGTGGAAAAGCTTTCGATCAAGGAGAAAAAAACAAGTTGAAAAACAAGGATAGGTTAGCCCCTTCTATTTCTCCGAAAGGTATAGACTTTTTTGAAAAAGGTAGACATTGGAAAGGGGAGATAAAAAACAAGTTGGAAAACTCTCCTAGAACAAGTTTTGAAAACGGTGATCTTGACTCAATAGTTAGTAGGTTGGAGTTTTTATCAGAGGGAGATTTTGAAGAACTTGTTAGTTATGAAGATGATGGAAACCCTCAAGATATAGAAAAAGATAACGATTTTGACGAAGAAAAAATAGACGAAAAAGCTGAAGAATGGTTAGAATCTGACGATTTGATAACTAAAATAGAC
>CAYSUV010000219.1:0-3243 GCA_964434275.1 Hadarchaeota archaeon (SeqCode)
CCTAACATTAGAACGGTTTGCGGAACCAAGCCCGAAACTTTAGCTGACCTTAAAGGAGTTTTGGATTACGTCGAAGAAGAACTCGTACAGGCGGTTGATGCAGTACATACTGGGCAAGAAGGAAATTTCATTGACTTTGAATCTAAAGCGCTCCATGTAGGAATGCTAGATCATGTTGGGATGGAAGTTGCCGACATTGCACAAATCGCAGCTTACGACATGCCTAAAGGAGATCCAGATGCTCCACTTGTAGAAACTGGAATGGGCACGGTTGATAAAGAAAAGCCTAACATTTTAGTCTACGGGCACAACGTAGTGGGTGCTGAGGATATAATGAGGTATGCTGAAGAAAATAATCTTTGGGACGAGATAGAAATTGGGGGTTTATGTTGTACTATTTTGGACATGACTAGAGTTGATCAACATCCAAAAATTGTAGGATCATTAGCAAGTGCACTCAAATTTATAAGATCTGGAGTAGCTGATGTGATTGTTACTGACGAGCAGTGTGTGAGAGCGGATACGTTTAGAGAAGCGAAAGAAGTTGGAAGCAAAGTAATAGCTACTTCTACAAAAATTTGTTATGGTCTTCCTGACAGGTCAGATGATCCTGAAGATGAGATTGTCGAAGACATGGTTGAGAACGGTCAAGATGGAGTTCTAATAACAGATCTTGAAAAGGTCGGTGAAGTTGCGGTTAGAGTTGCACAAGGAATATCTGATGAGAGGGAAGACGTTAGAGCGGTGCCTGATGAAGAGGAACTTGAAGAAATTGTCGATCGTTGTGTAACTTGTGGTGAGTGTGATAGAAGTTGTCCCAATGACTTGCCGATAAAAGATTCAATGGAAGCAGCAAAAGATGGAGATCTTGAAAAATTAGCGGACTTGTTCATGGACCATTGTATTGGATGCGGAAGATGTGACGAAGCTTGTCCAAATGATGTTGAAATTATGAGGGCGATGGAAAAGGCGGCGGAAAAGAGAGTTAAAGAAGAACAATTCAAAGTTAGAGTTGGAAGAGGTCCTATTAGGGATACTGAAATTAGAGAGGTGGGATCGCCAATTGTTATGGGAGAAATCCCTGGTGTGGTGGCGATGGTTGGTTGTTCAAACTACCCTGATGCTGAAGAGAGCTTTAGAGAACCGTTGTATAGATTAGCGAGGGAGCTGGCTAAAAGAAACTATATTATTGTGCTTACTGGTTGTCATGCTATGGATGTTGCCTACTTTGAAAACGAAGATGGTGAGTCTATCTACGAGGAGTTCCCGGGTGTTTTTGATGCAGGTGGTGTTTTGAATAGCGGGTCTTGTGTATCAAATGCTCATATTACTGGAGCGGCTATGAAGATAGCTAACATTTTCGCTAGAATGGGATTGAGAGCTAACTATAAAGAAATATCAGATTACATTCTTAATAGAGTAGGGGCTGTAGGAATTTCATGGGGAGCCATGTCACAAAAAGCTGTTTCTATAGCTAATGGAGTTCAGAGATTGGGTGTACCGGTGATATTGGGTCCACGTTGCGCTGAATATGGTCGGTCTCAAATGGGTCGTAAAGACAAGCCAGAGACTTGGAAGGTAAAGAATAAGAGAAATCCTGACGAGGAGTACACTATAGCTCCAGCTCCAGAGCACTTATCACATTATGCTGAGAATCCTGAAGAATTGATTGTAAAAACCGTGAAAATGTGTATCAGACCAGCTGACACAGATGCTGGTAGACAAATCAAATTGTCGCACTACATAGATCTTTATAGCAAATACTTCGGTGAGGAGTATCCACCAGACTTACACATGTTTGTGAGAAGAGAACAAGATGTTCCAATGAAACATAGAAAAGATGTAATGGATATACTTGAAGCAGATGATAGATGGGAGAAAGGAAAATACGGTGGAAGTCAGCCAACTCTTCTTGACGCCGATGAAATTGAGAAAGGTCTAGGAAAGGTGCAATAAGGAGGAAAAAGATTGCCAGATGCTTATATGTGCGGTGAGACTTCGGGAAGGAAACAAGCTACTGAACTTAGACCCACTGCTCTTGGAAATATGTTAAGTCGCGCTGAGAATGTTCTGATTGTCCTCGGAAATGAATTGGCTAAGTATCCGGAGGATACTTTGAAAGGTATAATTGATAAGACAGACGCTACTGTGTACAAAACTGAATCCGCCGGTTCAAATGATTTGGGTATTGAGGCTGATGAAAGGTTAGCCCTTATGGAAATTCTGAACAGGTTGAGTGATGAAGTGGGGGATGAATTTGATTACATTCTTTTTGCTGGAATGCCCTATCACATTGGGACTAGAGTTTTAGCAGGGTTGAGGGCTTATGGGGTTGACACCGTCGTAAGTCTTGATTATAGGCACCATCAGTATGCGGACTTTTCTTTTAAAACTGTTCTTGATATGGAAGAATGGGAAAAAGAGTTAAAAGAAATATTGAATAATCTATGAGCAAAGCTACAAAGGAGGTTTCGGAATGTCACTACTTGAAACGGATTGGGATGAGATAATTCCCGTCGACATAGGTCCTATGTATGAAGGTGAACGAATTCGATCGGGAGAATTCCACGTAGAATTTGGTGGAACAGGAAACCCTGGTTATGAATTAGTCAGAGCTGCAGAAAGTCCAGACGATGTTGACGATGAAAAGGTAGAAATCGTAGGACCGGATCTTGGTGATATTGAAGAAGAATCCTCCATGGCGCTCGGCGTACGAATCGATGTGTATATAGAACCTACTGAAGAATTGAATCCAAAAAACCTGGAATCAGTTGTTGAGCGAAGACACCACGAATTTTGTAACTACGTTCACGGATTAATGCATCTCAACCAGAGAGGAGATGTATGGATGAGATTATCCAAGGATGATTTCGAAGAAGGAGTTGATTCGCTAGAAAAACTCGGAGGAGCTATCATGAAAATGTACAAAACGGAACAAACATTCATAGACAAAATTCAAGTCACATACTTCACCAAAGAAGAAGATGTTGAGGAAAACTTGGAAGAAGCGGAAGATGTTTGGACAGCAAGAGACGAACGAGTAAGAGACCTACACGAAGAAGATGTAGAAAAATTTTACGGTTGTGTACTTTGCCAATCTTTTGCCCCCGACCACGCTTGTATAATAACACCCGATAGAATTAGCCTTTGTGGAGCAATCACCTACCTCGACGGACAAGCAGCCGCCACAGTAGATCCCGAAGGACCATACTTTGAAGTTGAAAAAGGCGAACTCGTAAACGA
>CAYSUV010000220.1:0-3242 GCA_964434275.1 Hadarchaeota archaeon (SeqCode)
CTGTAAACACGATCAAGTCAGCAAAAAAAATAATGCCGAATACAAACATTCAAATCCCGCCCAATTTAACCGAAAAACAAAAAGAATTACTCCTCGCAGGAGCAAACGATCTCGGAGGAATATCAACAGTCACACCTGATTTCATAAATCCTGAAAAACCTTGGCCAAAAATTTCGGATTTGGAAAGAGTTGTTGGTGAAGCTGGGTTTGAGTTGAGGGAGAGACTCCCTATTCATCCTGAGTTCGTCGCTAAATCTGATTTTATGAGTTCTGAGGTGAGGCGTGTAGTCTATGAACTTTCAGATGAAGAAGGTTATAGTAAAGGGGTGGAAAATTGAGATTATCTTTTAATTCGCCAAATTCAGAATTTGTAAAAATTTTGGAGAAAGCCTTAGGCAAAGAGGAACTCTCGAAAGAAGAGGGGAAGCGTCTTTTGAAAGCTACCGGGCAAGAACTTGAAGATTTGTTGAAGGTAGCGGATGAATTAAGGAAGGATGAGGTGGGGAATACTGTAACTTATGTTATAAATCGAAATATTAATTTCACAAATATTTGCAAAAACTCTTGCAAATTTTGCGCTTTCAACACGGAACGAAACAAACCGGAAGCTTACACTCTCAGTCAAGAAGAGGTGGCCAAGAGGACAAGAGAAGCTGTGGAGAGGGGGGCAACAGAAATCTGTCTTCAGGGTGGTTTGAACGAATCATTGTCCTTTGAAAATTATTTGGGGTACTTAGAAGCTATTAGGAGTGTTTCTCCCGAAATCCATATTCATGCTTATTCGCCCGCTGAGATAGAGTTTATGAGTAAAAAAACCGATTCCGGGATAGAAGAAACCATTCGAAAGTTGAAAGAAGCGGGTTTGAACTCAGTGCCGGGGACAGCAGCAGAAATTCTAGTTAAAAGAGTTAGGAAAATTATTTGCCCTAAAAAAATCTCGGTGGAGCAATGGGAAGAAATAATAAAAACCTGTCACCAGTTGAACGTTCCGACAACTGCAACTATTATGTATGGTCATATAGAGAACGCCGATGAGATTTCATCACATTTGATCAAGATAAGGGAAATCCAAAAAGAAACGAACGGATTTACAGAATTAGTACCTCTCGCTTTTGCAAGCCAAAACACAGAGCTCAAAAAGAACGAAAAAATAAAGAAAATGGGTTCAGAGGATCATTTAAAGATTCACGCAGTTTGCAGACTTATGCTGGTAAACCGAATCAAAAACATCCAAACCTCGTGGGTAAAACTAGGACCTAAACTAGCTCAGAGAACTTTGAACGCTGGGGCTAATGATTTTTCTGGGACTTTGATGGAAGAGAATATTACTAGAGCAGCGGGCGGGGATTTGCAAGAGTTGGAACCTGACGAGATTAAGAATCTGATTTTTGAGATAGATAGAACACCTAAACAGAGAAGTACTACTTATGATATTTTAACCGAATGATGAGAATCATCCTAATGATTTAAAAAAGAGAATTCCACCTATTCATACAGAAATTAATGCTATAGGGTTGATAATTTGCCTTTTGTGATTTATGACTATAACAAGTGCACCGGAGAAGGTTCTTGCGCAGAGGTTTGCCCGGTAGAAATTTTGGAGGTAAGCGAAAACGAGAAATGGTGTAAACCAAAAGACGGTGAAGTAGAAAATAGAGAAGCCGTGAAAAAATTTCACGACGAAGTCGAAAACGAAGAAGGACCTGCCGATATTAGAATAGAAAACGATATGCCTGAATGTGTAGAATGTTTGTCTTGCGAAGCCTCTTGCCCCCACGAAGCTATAACCATCGAACCTAGCTGACACTATTCAAACTGTCCATAACTGATAGTATCAAGAAGCTCCTCGGCCAACCTTATTTTAGAAGATATGCCGGACATCAAAATATTAGTTAGACAAACATCTAATCCTAAATCCTCTATTTCAGAAACCATCTCGCTATCTTCCTCGTCAACAAAAAAAGTACTAACAAAATCCTTATAAATCCGGGCGACCCCGACCGAGGTAACCTCATAACCCAAACCGTCCATCAAATAACCCGTAGGCCCGCTAACTGGAGCTTCGCCGATGACTGGACTTATCGCTATCACTTTTTCCCGATTTTTCTCCAAAAAAGTTCGAATAGAACCAATCGACAATATCGGACCGAGGCTTGATATAGGATTGCTAGGCCCTATGATTATACTGTCTGCTTCTTTTAGAGACTTTAATAATCCTGGTGCTGGTTTTGCATCACTTGCGTTTAGATAATTCACATCTTTAACCTCATCTTTCGCTTCTCTGGCCACCCAATATTCGTGGAATTGCATCTTTCCCTTATCTGTAACTACTTGGGTTGTCACTTGATCGTTTGTCATAGGCAATACTTTCGACTCAACCCCTAATCCTTCACAAATCTCTTCAGTAACTTGAGAGAGGGAAGCTCCTTCCCCCAACCTAATGGTTCGGTAAAGCTTAACCCCTCTATCTCGATCGCCAATCTTCAAAAGCTCTTCGTGGCCAAGTTCGGCCAGCATCTCGTGAGTCTGAAAATTTTCTTCTTCCAACCCATACCACTTTTCCTCGTCGATAATCCCAGCAAGAGTGTATACTACCGTATCCAAATCGGGAGAAACTTTCAACCCTGACACTTCTACATCCTCACCCGTGTTTGCAATAACCGTAATCTCCTCAGGAGAAACTAATTCGAGAAGACCTTGCAGAAGTTTAGGAGTGCCAGTACCGCCGGAAAAAAGTGTTAAAATAATAATCACCTAAACAAATCCTCTTCTTCAGAACGTAACAATTCTGAAATATTCCCTTCACCAGCACTGTAATCGGCATCCTTAACTAAAACGACGGGGGTTTCCTCATCAGCCTCTCCCATTTCCAAAGAACCCGCGGCTGCCAAAGAATCAACCGGTGAAATCATGGTAGTTTTTAACTTTCTTCCGTATGCATCAGGTTGTCCTTTCAAATCGATTAATGGTTTAATCCCGGCTACTCCGATTGCAAAACCAACTGCTCCAAGTCTGAAAGGTCTTCCCCAACTGTCAGAAATTATGACTGAGACTTTTGACCCTGTTTCTCTATCTATTTTTTCTTTAATTCTTCTCGCTCTTTCATCAGGGTCTTCTGGCAATCAGGTGACTTTTCACTCTTCTCTGTTCGATCCTTCAACACCAGAGTTATCGCAGATAACACCGTTCTTGGCCTCTGCGCTCCTTACATGACTTATTCTCATTTTTCCTTTGGTTTCTTT
>CAYSUV010000221.1:0-3223 GCA_964434275.1 Hadarchaeota archaeon (SeqCode)
GATTTTACTTTTCCTCTTCTTCCTTTGATTGTTTGTGTGACGTTTCCTAGGAATTCTTGAGGTGTTCTTACTTCAACCTTTAATAGTGGTTCGAGGACGGTCGGTTCTGCTTCGAGCATTGCGGCGTGTATTGATCGTCTTGTAGCAGGCATGATTTGTGCTGGGCCTCGGTGGATTGTATCTTCGTGGAGTTTAGCGTTTGTGAGTTTTACTTTGACTCCTCTTGAGGGTTCGTTCATTAAGGGTCCTTCTTCTATTGCGTTTCTGAATGCGTCCCCCATGTATTCTTCTATTTCTCTTAGGTATTGGATTCCTTTTGTCTCGTTAACTAGAATGTTTTGCCCTTCTATCGCGATTACGTTTTTAGCTGGTCGTGTTTCCCAACCGAGTTCTCTTAGTTTTTTGGCTCGAGGGTTTCGGTCTTGTTTGTCGAATACTTCACCTTCGTCGAGTGCTTCGGTCACTTCGGGTTTTAGAGGCTCTACAGCGAATTTAAGTCGATTGTGCCTGTTTGGTGAAACTCCTTCTATTGGTCCGCCTTCACCTTTGATACTTTCCCGGTAAACTACGAGTGGTTCACTGGTTTCTATTTCTAAACCTGAGTCTTCTATTTCATGTTGGACAATTTGTAGATGCAATTCTCCCATTCCCGAGATGAGGTATTCGCCCGTTTCTTCGTCGATGCTGACTTCAACGTTCGGATCTTCTCGTGATATCCTTCTCATCTCGCTTATAAGATCTGGAAGGTCCTTGTAATCTTTAGGCTCAACCGCCACAGTCACAACAGGTTCACTAACATATTGTAATTCTTCAAACCCTTGAGCTTCAACACCTTTATCAACAATAGTTTCACCAACAACCGCATCCTCCATCCCTATAACAGCAGCAATATTCCCTGCCGGAGCCTCATCAACCATAACACGATCGGGCCCCATGTAAACTCCGACTTGTTGGATTCTTGCATCCTTTTTCGCGTTTATGAGATGAACTTCTTTTCCTACCTCTAATGATCCTGAAAATATTCTACCTGTAGAGACCACACCAGCTTGTTCATCAACAATTACATCAGTCACAATCATACAAAGCGGCCCGTCAACATCTGAATTCATCATGGCTTGACCCAGATTACTTTCTATATCTCCTCTCCAAATTTTTTCTATTCTTTCTCTCTGAGCTTCGTCAGGATTTGGTAAATGGTGGACAACCATGTCTAGGATGACTTCATCGAGAGGGCTTTTTTCTGCTAATTTTTCAACCTCATCGTTCTCATGAGATTCGATAATATCTCCAAAAGTAATATTTTTTTTCTTCATTTGTGGAATGGATAATGCCCATTTTTCAGTGGCCGACCCGAAAGCTACTGAACCGCCTTCTACACTAACTTTCCATCTTTCGGCAAGTTCATCGGGTGCATACTTGTTTAATAGTTGGTTGAATTTTTGAATGATTTTTTTAAACCTTTCTTGCATCTCATCCGGTGAGAGTTTTAACTCATCTATCAACCGGTCGACTTTGTTTATGTAGAGAATTGGATGGACATGTTCCCGAATAGCTTGTCTTAGTACAGTTTCGGTTTGAACCATCACTCCCTCAACCGCATCAACTACAACAATTGCTCCATCAATAGCTCTCAGAGCTCGTGTAACATCTCCGCTAAAGTCCACATGGCCTGGTGTGTCGAGAAGGTTGATTAGGTATTCATTGTCTTCATATTTGTGAGCGAGACTAACTGCTGCTGTTTGGATTGTGATTCCTCTTTCTTGCTCTTCATCCATGTAATCAGTAAAGAGTTGTTCTCCAGCGTGTTCTTCTGAAATTATTCCAGAATCGGCTACCAAACTGTCAGTAAGAGTCGTTTTGCCATGATCGATGTGGGCAATTATCCCAATGTCTCTTACTTGATCATGCTCCCACATCAGCTTTTGTACATCTTCCAAGTGTTTGTATTGTCTCATCTTTCCACCGTTCACTACCTTCAGGTTTAATACTTTTTCGGATTGAAAAAGCTTCTTCCAGGTTTAGAAAATTCGCCACCGCCACCTATTCCAGGTAAAGGAATAAATGATTCAAGCTCGTCTTCATCCTTCTTTGATTTAGGAAATTCTTTCTGCATATCCTCAGGGTCCTGAGCTACACCAATAGTATTCCCAATCCCCGCAATAAATACAACATCATCCTTATTCGTGCGCTTACGGATCGCTTCTTTCAGTTTTTCGACAGCCTCATCAGCTGCTTCGGCAAGATTCTCCGGCATAGGAGTGATAGCTTCTTCCAACCCCTCCTTGATCACAATTGCATCAACTGGAATGTTTCTTCTTGTAGCTAACTTCTCAATTTTATGTTTCTCAGTTGGAGGTCCACCTATCGCAGCGCCTACACCCTCAACGACTTCCCCGCTTTTTTCTCCCTCAAGTTTCAGCCCAGCGTCTATCATAAAAATCCTGTCTAGCTTCCTGTTTTTCGATAATTCTTTTATTAGCTCTCCAGGTTTCCCGACCCGACCTCCTGGGCCTTTTGCCTTTATGATATAGGCTCTTCTCCCTTCTATTTCGTTTTTTGCATAAACTGTATCTTTTATTTCTTCCTCTGTGTCTGAGTCTTGTATGAGCTTTGATGCTATCATCGGTCCGATACCATCCCCAATCACTTTTTGATCTACAAAGGCTTCAGTTGCGGAGTGGTAAGCTTTTGCCATTTTTTCGAGTATGGGTAACATCATTTGGAGCATTTGAGCTAATTGCATGCTGCTTGTTTTTTCAGCTACTTTTATGAAGTGTCGGACTGTTTTGTATAGTGTGTAATTTGCTAGAGCTCCTTGTATTGACATTTCAATATCTGCTGCTTCTTCTGAGTCGGCTTCTGGGGCAAATCTTTCTACAGCATCTTCAAATCTTTTCTTTCTTACATCAAGTAAGTGTTCGAGTCTGTCGAGAACTCCGGAAGGATCTTCCGAAACGGGTTCTATAGTGAAAAATTCTAGAAATTCTTCAAATTCCTCTTGTAGATCTCTTCTTGTTCTTCCGAACTGACTTATTTTTTTCAAGGCCATTTTTTTAGAATCGTCAGACCATCTTTCAAGTTTTCCAAGTGAGTCTTTTGCTCCTCTAATTGCAAATTTTGATTGAAGCCCCATTATTTGAGGTAGGAACATCATCCAAAGTACAGATAAGCCTCCGATGAATATTAGCCAGATAATTATGTTTCTAAATGAAAAGTTGAAAAA
>CAYSUV010000222.1:0-3219 GCA_964434275.1 Hadarchaeota archaeon (SeqCode)
CATTCTTGTAAAAAATACCTTCGACATTATCTATCCTAGCCCGATTTACCAAACCGACATACGGATCATCTAATCTTGACAAATTATTTTTTCTGGACAGTATGACAAAGCTAGCTCGGTTCCCCTCCTCAATAGGTTGAAAGGGCAATTCTAAACTTTTCAACGGATTAACCGTCGCCATCTTTAACAACTCGCGAGCTTCTTCACTCCCAGCCTCACTTGATTCAAGTCTTAACACTGCCCAAGCAAAAGATAACTCTCGAAAAATATCCGGAGAACAAACAGACACATTATCGGTTCCCATCCACAAATCCACATTATAGTCCAAAGCTTTTTGGATAGGAGGAACTCCATCGCTTAACAGATTATTAGCTCGAGGACACAAAACCAAAGGGGTTTTTTCGTCCGATAACATTTGTAAATCTTCCTCTGTCGCCCAAGTACCATGAATTAAAAAAGAGGGATTATAATCTAAGGCCCTTTCGATTTCCGTCTTACCGTAATCTTCTATCGAACCTTGATGAGCTGACTTAGTCTCAGAAACATGGAAAGAAAGTAATTTGTTTTTTTCTAAAATTTTCTTAGAAATTTCTAATATCTCTCCCTCGGGTAATGAGTACAATGACGGAAGGCCGATACCATCTGCTTCTTCAATTAATTCGTCAATGCTTTCTTTACCCGAAGGTCTAGCTAGAATTATTGATTTTGCAAGGGGGTCTTGAGCTTTTTTTAATAGTTTTACTCCTTGAAGTCCATTCTCTCTAAATTCAAAGTGGGCGAGGACTCCTGTCATCCTCATTTCAAATAATTCTCTCTTCATGGAGTTAATTTTTTCTTTGTCGGAAGCCTCTCTCAGTGCTTTGAATTTTTCGCCATTTTCCCTAACGACTTCGGGTTGGGTTTTTCCCCTATAGATATCTTTTTGTATAGAGTCTGCAAGGTGGGTGTGGGAGTTTATGAAAGGTGGAATGATAAATCCACCTTCTAAATCTATTCCAGACTGGGGAGGATTGCGTTCCCCAATTTCTTTTATCTTATTTCCTTCGATTCTCAAGTAGCCTTTTGTTAAATCCAGATTTTCTCCGGTGAGTATAAACGCATTCTTGTAAATTTTTTCTGTCATCGATTCTTGTTATGAGCCAGCGCTTTTAAGAAAATGAGGTTTAGTTAACTATTGGAACAATTAAAACGTACAAGGGTTAACAAGTTATTCAAGAGTTATAATCTGAATAAAAAAAATCAAACTAATGATTCTAGACTCTTTGGGTGTTTACTCTCATGGAAGAAGAAATGAAAAACAAAGCAGTAGAGTATCTTCAAAACTATCTAATGATAGACACCTCCAACCCCCCTGGTAATGAAATCGAAGCAGCTCATTACCTTGGCTCGATTTTGGAAGAGGAGGGTTTGTCTTACCAAATTCTTGAGTCAGATGAAGGTAGGGCCAATCTGATTTCAAGATTAGAGGGGGATGGTTCGAAAGAACCGGTGCTTTTACTAAATCATATGGATGTAGTGAATGCTGAAGAGGATAACTGGTCTGTTGACCCTTTTTCTGGCAAAATACAAGATGGTTACATTTGGGGTAGAGGAGCGTTAGACATGAAAGGTATGGGGATTATGGAGTTGATAGCGATGATTAAAGCTAAGCGAGAGAATATTGAATTATCGAGAGATATTATTTTCCTTGCCGTAGCTGACGAGGAGAAGGGCGGGGAGTACGGAGCGAAATGGATGGTTGAAAACCATTTTGATAAAATAAAACCAGAATTCGTGATAAACGAGGGAAGTTATGGAATACAAGACATCCCACTTGCCAAATCCCCTATTTTTCCCTGTAGCACAGCAGAAAAAGGCCATATTTGGATGAAAGTTAAAGCTGAAGGAGAGTCAGGACATGGATCGATGCCTCCTGATAACCACGCCGTTCATAAGCTCATAAAATCGTTGAAGCGAATAATAGATTCTAAAAGTTCCTCCTACCTTCCTCCTGAAGTGAAAAAACTATTATCTTCTGTTAGTTCTGAAGTAGAACCTCATTTTTTACCGAAACTAGTAAAATATTTGGACAATCCTCTTTGTTGGCCTGTATTTCGGAGGGTTTTTGAAAGAGATGAGCGTTTTCGAAGTATGATTAGAAACACTGTTAGTGTGAATCAGGTAAATGGTGGTTATAAAGAAAATGTGGTTCCTTCTCAGGCTGAAGCAGTATTAGATTGTAGGATTTTGCCTGATGTGAACGCTCAGGAGTTTATTAGGGATATTTCGGAGGTGGGGGGTGTTAATATGGAGGAGGATGTCGATTTGATTAAGGTGGAGCCGGGTTCCAGGTCTTCTCCTGATACCGATCTTTTTTCTGCTTTTCGTGCTGCTGTGAAGAAGTTTCATCCTGAAGCTGTTTTTTCACCTGGTTTGTTGACTGGCGGTAGTGATTCTAGGTTTTTTCGAAGGAAAGGCATTACTTCTTATGGGCTTATTCCAGTCGTGTTGAATAGGAACGAGCTTTCGAGAATACATGGTCGTGACGAGAGGATAGATGTTAAGAGTTTCTTGAAAGGAACAGAAGTTTTATATAATCTCTTAAAACAAATCGCTTCTAAAAATAAATAATAAAACGATCCAAAATTTAGGTTTTTGAAATGGTTGAGATAATAATTTATCATGAAGAAGATTGCGACCCGAAAAAATGTACGGGATTGAAACTGGATCGTCAAGATGAAGCCAAGATTATCCATAACACAAAAGAAATCCCAAAATATTCCGTTCTGCTAAATCCTTTTTCTGAAAAAGCATTATCCAGAGAAGACCTCGAAAATGTAGAAGAGGAAGGACTAGTAGCCCTCGATTGTTCATGGGATAAAATCGAAAAAATCAAAGGAATCCAAACCAGAGCAGTCCATCGAAGTCTCCCATATCTCGTAGCGGCCAACCCTACAAACTTCGGTAAACCTACAAAACTCAGCACTGTAGAAGCATTAGCCGGTGCTTTATACATTTTAGGAAAAAAAGAGCAAGGAGAAAAAATACTCGAAAACTTCAAATGGGGCTCAACATTTTTCGAAATGAACAAACAACCCCTCGAAGCTTACTCAAAAGCTGAAAACAGCACAGAAGTAGTTAAAACACAAAAAGAGTTTATACCAAAAGAAAATCCTTAAAACAAGAAAAAGAGAGAGTGAAACAAGATGGCTAGAAGAGGAGGAGAAGGAGAAGGAATGC
>CAYSUV010000223.1:0-3214 GCA_964434275.1 Hadarchaeota archaeon (SeqCode)
GATTTAATCTCTCCTAACCATTTAGATATACTGTCAGAAAACGGATTTATCAAATTGGGTGCTATCGGTATTTCAGATGTTACAACAACGAAATTGTTTTTTTCATAAATTCTTATCGGGTGACTAGGTCTAGAATCATGTACCACAGTTATCGGTGGGAATTCATCTGATTTTATGTAACCGATCTCTTCCATATCTAATTCTTGAACTATATGTTTCACGGCAATAAGCCCCACCAGACCAACATCTGGAAAGGCTAGAAGAACTGTAGAATTTTCAGGTACCTGCTCATCTGTTATAATTTCAATATTTTCACTCATAAGAACCAAAATAAGCTTTAATATCCAAATTTTTAATCTTTACTCTCAGTTAGATGCCTTGATTGTTCACTTTTGTGTAAGAGCAGATGATTAAAAAATCATAAATTATTAGTCTTTTAAGATGTCGTCTAGATGATTTTTTATTTTTTCAGGTCCTTTGATGATGTAGACACCATCCATCTTTTCGAGTTTTTCGACATTTTTCACGTCTTCCTCCCGTACTCTGACTTTCAGTATCTCACCATTTGGAAGCTCTGTTTCTGTCGTCCCCACTTCCAAGTCAGTCGGTAATATATGAACAGGCGTGAAAGCTTTCAAGGCCATCAGCGCGGAATTTGTTAATAATGTATCTCCAATTCCATGTGTAATCTTGGCAACGGTGTTAGAGGTTGAGGGAGCGATTATTAAAGCCTCATATTTTCCAGTCTGAAGACTTCCAGCAAGGAAAGGTGTATTAGAATTTTTTTCTATCGAGATTTTTTGAAATGTGTTTTGTAAATCTTCCATTATTTGGTACATCTTTAAAACTTGCTCTCCAGCCTTCGAAACAAAGATGTGTATATCTACTGTGGTTTCCGCACTAATCTTCTCCATCACTTTTTTGATTGACCGGATCTTATCACCGGCTCCAGTTATCCCCCATGCTATTTTATTTTCAGACATATTCATCTACGAATTCTGTAAATCTATTAATAGTTTTTTTGAGTGTTTTGAATCCTTCTTCATCTTCTTTTACTCCTTCTCTAGTATCCTTACTCCAGAAAGTTGCCCCAAGATTCGCTCCGAAAGATCCTCCACTAACGGGAATAATACCATTTAGAATAAAGAAAGAGTGTATTTGTGTTAACGCAATTTCTTGTCCACCCATTCTATCCCCTCCAATTGCTATGCCCATCCCTATCTTTCCCTTTAGAGCCTCTGAGTCTTTCGCCATCAAAGATCTGGTTCTATCCATCATAGTTTTCAGTTGTCCCGAAACGCTACTATTGTACACGGGAGTAGCTAGTATTATACCATCTGCATCTTTAAGGAGAGAATTGATCTCTCTCATATCATCATCTTGGATACATTCTCCCTTCTTGAGACAGTAATCGCAGTGTCTGCAAAAATTAATATTACTACTACCCAAATCAAATCTCTTTAACCTAAAACCCTTTTCTTCAACTAAGTCTTCAACTTTCGAAACTACATAATCCGTAGCCTGTTTTCTAGGACTACTATCAATACAAAGTATCATAGTTTAACCTGTGAAATTAATCACCACTTTATCTACGTCCCAACGAGGTTCAATCTTTTCCTCAACATCTTCCTGCACTGCAGATGCAAATTGGTGATCCTCGGATAAGTCGACTTCTATTAATACCTCTCCGTCTTTAACCTCTATATTGTTTATTAGATTAGTCCTCATAACATCCAAACCCGTCATCGGATTCATAACGTGTTTCAAACGCTCTTCTATAACATTCTTATCGGTAGGTTTCCTATCCTTCACTTTTCCATGTCTTTCTTCGTAATCCCGAATCGCTTCTTTCAAAGCATCAACAGCCAGAACAGAACAATGAGTTTTGATAGAGGGAAGCCCACCCAACTCTTCCGAAGCATCCTGCCAAGTAATATCTTTCGCTTCGTCAATCGTTTTTCCTTCTGCCATTTCTGTAATTATTGACCCTGTTGCAATATTTGAGGCACATCCATATGATTTGAATTTTATGTCAGTAATTTTTTCAGAATCCTCATCGACCTTGATGAACAGATTTACCATATCACCACAAGCAGGACTGCCCTCTTTCGCTTTACCGTCCGGATCATCTATTTCACCTACGTTTTTCGGATTTTTGAAAAGTTCTATAACTTTCTCGCTGTAAGGAGATTCCAAATTCCACACCTCCTGTCATTCATCTTTTTCCTCTCCAAGAGGGCTAATACTCCTAAGATCTTCTATTATTTCAGAGGTCGCCTCGACGATAGAACTCACATCTTTCATATCGTTAAACCTCCCGAAAG
Source organism: Hadarchaeota archaeon (SeqCode) (assembly GCA_964434275.1). Taxonomy (GTDB): domain Archaea; phylum Hadarchaeota; class Hadarchaeia; order Hadarchaeales; family JAGGTB01; genus CAYLJV01. The sequence continues at coordinate 2,325 of CAYSUV010000223.1, forward strand.
AAAACCTCACAGACCCGTGGGCTCTCTCGTGATCCCCACCAATCCCTGTAATCACGTGACTTGCTTCTAGAGACTTACTGAAACAAGCCGAACCAGTACTTACAGCAAACCCTCGCATATCTAGATGAAGAGTTATAGATTCCCCCTCAACGTAATGAAACGTTACATTTGCATTTTGAGGTACTCTCTCTTTTCGAGGACCGTTTAGGGTGGTGTGTGGTATTTCCTCAAGTAGTTTTTCTAGGAGGGTATCTCTCATTTCGCGGAGTCTTTCATTCTCTTTTTCTGTCACTAACTTAGTTGCCTTGCTAAAACCTACAGCTCCAGGGATATTTTCTACACCAGCTCTTATGTTGTTTTCTTGAAATCCACCATCCATTTGCTTCTCTATCGTGGTATCTCTTCCGATGTAAAGGCCGCCGATTCCGTTCGGTCCATGAATAGTGTGACTGGATATTGTTGCGAGGTTGATTGGTATATCTCCTAGGTTTATTGGAACTCTAGTGAATGTATGGGTCATATCTGCATGAAAGGTTGTATCTTTGTCTTCGCAGATTTCGGCGATTGCTTCTATATCTTGTATAGTCCCTATCTCTTGATTTGCATGTTGTATTGTGACTAAGATCGTGTCTTGAGTAATAGACTTTTTTAATTGTTCAATATTTAAGAATCCCTTTTCGTTCACATCCAGGTAGGTAGCTTTAAAACCCTTTTTTTCGAGTTTTTTAACGCTATTCAGAACGGGAAAATCTTCAATTTTGGACGTTATTATATGGTTTCCCTCGTTTTTCGCATAAGCTGTTCCCTTTATAGCTAAATTACTGGATTCCGTACCCCCAGAAGTGAAGATCATTCTTTCCGCGTCTGTCACCCCCAACCTATCAGTGAGG
>CAYSUV010000224.1:0-3211 GCA_964434275.1 Hadarchaeota archaeon (SeqCode)
TGCCTTAATAGCCTATAACCTTGCAATTGAAGGATTGTCGGACGAAATAATACTTATCGATTTGTTAGAAGACAAAGCAAAAGCACAGGCCAGCGATTTAAAGCATGGAGTTGCCTGGGAGCAAGATATCAAAATTTATCAAGGAAACTACAATGACGCAACGGATGTCGATATTTTCATCATCACAGCCGGAAAACCTCGAGAACCTGGAATGTCCAGACTAGACTTAATCAATGCAAACAAGAAGATAATGAAAAACATTTCTCAAAAAATAAACGAAGCCAACCCGGAAGCGATTACAATCACTACCACTAACCCCCTAGATATTATGAACTATTCTCTATACTATTACGGCGGACGGCCTAGAAAAAAAACCCTCGGCGAGGCCGGTATGTTGGACTCGGCTAGATTTCGATCCGTCTTAGCCAAAAAGTTTGATGTAGGAATGACGGACGTGGAAGCTTATATCATAGGGGAACATGGTGATTCACAAGTTCCTTTGTTTTCTCAAGTTCGGATAAATGGAGAAAGAGTATCTATCGACACTCAAAAGGAGAGAGAGAAAATTCTAGAAACTCTTCGTGGAAGTGCGATGAGAGTAATCGAAGGGAAAGGAGCAACCGTTTTTGGTCCCAGCCGCGGAGTAACATTGATGATTAATAGCATTTTGAATGATAAAAAAGAGGTCTATCCTTGTAGTGTTATTCCAGACGGGGAATATGATTTAGAAGGATCATCATCAATTGGTTTACCAGTAAAAATCGGTTCAGAAGGCGTGGAAGAGATAGTAGAATGGGATATAACAGACATAGAGAAAGAAAAATTACAAAAAAGCCATGAAAAATTGGAGAAAGCTTGCCGAAAAGAGATATCTTAACATCTTTTTCACGTATTAGCATATCTTAAAAAACGCAAAATTTTACTAATGGCAAAACTTCAAAATTTTAAAGGAATTAAATTCTTTCTTGATTTGAATGAAAAGAAAATTCTCCCCATCCGATTTGGCCCAACAAATCATTGGAGGTTACTTAATAGCTGGCCCCTTCATCGTTACAGAAGAGGTTTGGGTTTTAGCTAAGAACATGACTATTTTCCATTCTCTAGTAACATTCGTGATGGTAGTCACAATCGGTTTTGGGGCATTGTATGAGGCTAATAAAAATAGAGATTTTGAAAAAGAAAATGAAATCGGAGGAGTCCCGATCCGTCTTATCTCCCTTATTTCAGTCTCATACCTTTCGGTAGGTTCTCTGATTCTTATTTTTAACGCAGTAGAAACCTTTGATGCAACAGCCTTCACGGCCTTTAAAACGATGAATATAGGAGCTATTTTTAGCTTAGTAGGTGGTGCTGCTATAGATTCGATACTCTAAAAAATTAAATCTTCAAATCGTGTCTATGGTTTAGAAAATTTTAGCTAATTTTTAAATCCGAAATTTGTATTAGAAATATTGGTAGATGAGATGTCTCTTCCAATTATATACATGATTAAGGTAGTAATCCCCGCATTGATTGTTGTTGGTTTAGGAATAATAATCGAAAGAATCTTGGAGTCACAAATCTCAAAATTTGGCGATAAAAAGGATATTCTAGATTCTCAAGTTTACCTTATGAAGATAGGAGTGCGTTGGATTTCCTTCTTCGCAATCATATTCATAGTCGCATGGATATTTGGGTTAACAGTAGGTAGCCTCTGGATTTCAATTTCCACAATCTTAGCAATGATTGTGATAGGGTTTGTCGCGGGCTGGAGTCTTCTAGCAAATTTTCTGGCAGCTATGATAGTTATTATATGGCGCCCTTTTGAGATTGGTGATGAAATTTCAATTCTCCCCGATGATATTGCTGGAAAAGTCATCGACATAAACCTGTTTTATGGAATAATTGAAACCGAAGAAGGTAAAAAGATAAATATTCCAAACGTAACTTTCCTTCAGAAATTCGTCAAAGTAAACAAAAAGCAGAACGAAGAGAAAACTTCCAAATGAAGGTAAAGTTTTAGAAGCGGCAAACTTTACTTGTTGAAGGGTGTTCAATATGGCTAGAGAAAGAAAAGAAGTTGGAGATGTAAGTGAAGGCCAAATCATAACTATAGATGAAGAGCCTTGCAGAGTTAAAAAGGTCTCGTCCTCAATGCCAGGGAAACATGGACACGCTAAATACAGTATAGAAGCGGAAGGAGTTTTTGACGGTAAAAAACGAAATCTCAAGGAACCTTCCGATTCTAAAGTCGAAGTTCCCAATGTAGAGGTAAATGACGGACAAGTAATTTCTCTTTCCGGAGATAGCGCACAATTGATGGACTTGTCAAGTTACGACACTTTCGAAATCGCTATCCCTGAAGAACTCCAAGGTGAACTGGAAGAAGGAGACGAATTGAAGTATATAGAATCGATGGGTCGAAAAAAGATAAGAACTGACTGAAAAACTCCGACTTAGTTTGAACTGAAAAATATAGAGTAGTACCTTAGTTATACGAGAAGCGCTACACTAGATAGTTACTCTTGAGTATTTTTCCGATTCTCTATCTCTTGTGAAAATTCTAATTACTATGGGAGTTTTATAACTTAGTGCAATGCTTGACATACTGAACCCACCTAAAACGGATCTTGATGAACTTTCTCGCATACAGAAGAAAGTTGCGAACAGAGTAGTTAAAGAAGATGAAGTCGGAACCCCATCGACGGTTGCCGGTTGCGACATCTCCTTCTCGGAAGATGAGATTGCTTATTCTGCATGTGTTCTGTTCAAATATCCGGAGCTGGAAAAAATTGAAAGTAAATGTATAAAGGTTGATGTTGATTTCCCTTACATTCCAACTTTTCTAGCTTTCAGAGAACTCAAACCTATGCTCAAAACCGTGAAAGATATAGAATCAGATGTTTACCTTATTGACTCTCAAGGATTAGCCCATCCCAGAAGAGCGGGATTGGCTTCACACTTGGGTGTAATCATCGACAAACCTACTATAGGGGTAGCGAAAAGTCGATTGTGCGGCGAAATGGAAAAAGAACCTGGTTCAAAAAAAGGATCTTATTCCTACCTAAAAGACGGCGATGAAACAATAGGAGCAGTAGTTCGAACCCGAGACGATACAAATCCAGTATTTGTCAGCATCGGGCACAAAGTGAGTTTGGAAAAAGCTATTGAAATAACACTTCAATCGGCTCCGAAATACAAAATACCTGAACCTATTCGAGCAGCCCATAAA
>CAYSUV010000225.1:0-3196 GCA_964434275.1 Hadarchaeota archaeon (SeqCode)
TCCCGTTAGAGCATCACCTACAAATATGGTCATATCCGGATTTGCTACACGGGCTATCTTTTCCATTTCCTGCATCAGGTTCACGTCAGTTTGCATTCGCCCTGCGGTATCTATCAGGACTACATCTATGTCATTTGCTTCTGCGTGTTCAACAGCGTCGTAGGCTACTGCTGCTGCATCGGCTTTTTTCTGGTGTTTTATTACTTTAGCGTTAAGATTTTCTCCATGTTTTTCCAGTTGTTCAATTCCGGCTGCTCGGAAAGTATCTGATGCTGCTAGGACTACATCGTAATTTTTCTCATGCAAGAATTTGGTTAGTTTTGCGATTGTGGTAGTTTTCCCACAACCATTTACACCTACGAAAAGTAGAACTGCGGGTTCCCCTTCGTCTCGTTTTCTTTCTATTGTGCTGATGAAATCTACTTCTTTTTCTGGAGTGAGAATTTTTCTAATTGCTTTTTCCAATATATCGTATAATTTTTCTCCAGTGTCATCTCTGATACCTACTTTTTCTCCTTCGAATCCTTCTTCTAAACTTTCTATTAATTTATCAACTACTGGAACTGCGACATCACTTTCAAGTAAACCTACTCTAAAATCCCAGATGATATCTTCTACATCTTCCGCTGTCAGTTCTTGCTTGGTTATGCGTTTAGCTGTTCGTTTGAATTTATTCTTCAAATTGTCAAACATAGAACGGTCTCTACCCGCTTATTCACTTGCTTCTCCACTTCCGGACCTCAACTCAGTCATAAGCTGTTGTGCTTTTGGTCTGAGTTCTTCGATTTTATCTTCTAAGTCTTCGATTCTTTCCTGAGCTTCTTCTAAAGAATCCTCTAAATCTTTCTTTTGTTTTCCTACGAGTTTCGACACTTTTTTTGGAGGTCTTTCCGCTACAAGGTCCGCTCCTAACTCTGTTAGAACCTTATCAGGACTTTTTATCTCTGCAGGTACGTAGGAACCGGATCCTATTGGAACAAGAATTTCTGTCCCTGGCTCAATGTTGTCTATTCCCTCAAGAGTTTCTTCTGTAGATTCGATCTCTGTAATCGAATTATTGATTACTTCTATCTGGTTTTCAAGAACTTCAATATTTTGTTGTGCCTCTCTTATTTCCGTCATCATCTGTTGAAGTTTTTGCTGCTGGTCTTGTGGAGTTTTTTCTTCCTCTGCCATTTTTTATTCCTCCTCTAATGCTAATTCTCTAATTTTCCGATCTTCTGCTTCTTCAGGCTTTATTTTTTCGACATCGGTAATATTAATCAGGTTTCTCTTTACTGCGTGTTTACTACCTAGTTCAGAGTAAAGCCTTTCCAAAGCCCTTTCTTTTGATTTTGAAGGTATTTCTTTCATAAATTCTAGCCTATTGTTGTTTTTCTCAAACCATCCTGTTATTCGAAATATTTCCTCCATTTTATTCAACCTTCCTTTTCATGTGAAACCTAATGTCCTTTCAATCCTTCCCAATTCGGGCCCTGTTGTGTTCTCCCCGATCCATGCCCCGTTTGAATTTGCTACAATACAAGTGCCAACGTATTTCACTCCGCTCGCGGCAGTTCCTATATCTGCAGGCACTCCCAGTACTTCTTCTATAATATCTCTTTCTCCCTCGTTTGTTTCTGTATGAAGTACTGCTCCTTTATTAGTTGCGACTCCTGAAGCTCCGACATTTTTCAATCCTCCTACTGTGCTTCTCTTCGTTTTTACATCAAGAGTCTTTTCAATTACTTCTTTGGATTCATCCGGCAAGTCAGGGTTTATAATCGCACCGTTGTCATTCGCGAGAATTTGATTTCCTAGGGCGGTATATTTTCCTGGGCTTCGATTCACGCTTTTTTCGAATTTTTCGGCCAGTCTTTCCTCATCAGTATCGATATGGTCAGGAACTATTATCCCGTTAGAATTTCCGGCCGCTAATGCGCCTATTAGAGAACTTTGACTGATTAGAGTTCTGACCATAGGAACATCTAAGGCTTTTACTTTATCTTCAGATATTTTTCCAAACCTAGTGGGGACTGCCACGATATCATCTGTAGCAAAGGCAAAAGCACCAAGATAAGGCATATGGCTAAAGTTTAAGCGGACTACTGGCATTTTCCATCCTCCTTTTTCTATCCTTCAAGAGAATAAGCCTCTGCGATTTTATCGGAACGTTTGACGGCTCTGACTCTTACTTTTGCCGGCGGTTTTTCCACTCCCTTTCTCCAGATTTTCCGATTTAAGCTCGAATCTATAATGACGCTATTAACATTAAGATGCTTTTTCAAAAACTCTCTAACTAATTTAACAGCTTTTCCAGCTCTCCTCTTTCTTTCAGCTTTACGAGCATCTCGAAGAGGGATCGTATATACTTGCTCTTCCTCCATCTAAGTCCCTACGGTTTAATGTTCTGTCTTCTCCAATTCCTTCTCTTAGGATTATTTCTTACACGACCTTCTGTTTTAGCCATTACCCAAATCGGGACTCTTCGCCTTTGCTTGTTAGCTTTTGCAAGTTTCTTTTTTGTAGCAAGCGATTTATTTCGACTCATATTTACTTCCTCTTGATATCGATTGATTTTTTATCGTTTTGAAGTTTTTTAAGAATTTTTTTCAACTGATCATCATTAATAGGGAGGTCGACTCTTCCCGTTTTTGCTACTTGAATCAACTGCATCTCAACGCTTTCAGTAAAGTCAGGTTTAGCCATTCTCAAGTTGGACAATCTGCTTCTAGCGTCCGTAGTTAGAATTTGTTTCAACAAAGCTTGCTTTTGTTGTTCCATTTGTTTTCTTCTTTCTTCGTCTGCTTGTTGTCCTTCCATTTGATCTTTTAATTCTTCCATTTTCTTTTCTTTCAGATCGTCCAGATCTTCACCCATTTAAGCTGCCTCCTTTGATTTTATCTGATTTGAAATCGTTCCGAGTAAGGACATTCCCTCAGGTGCTATTTTTCTACCTTCCCCTTCAACCGTCTTTACCAAATCTTCCTCTTCCAATTGTTGTAAAATTTTTCTAATAATTTTTCCACTTCCCTTTCTGAATTTTTCAGGACTTGAACCTCTTTTTTTCCTCCCACCATACAAGGATCTTAAACGAGAAACGCCTATTGGACCTTTTTCGAAGACTCTACGTAGAATCGAAGCTGATCTTAAATACCACCAATCCGGTCTTTGCGGTGGTCTTTCTTTGTGGTTCCCAGTTTTAACGAAGTCACTC
>CAYSUV010000226.1:0-3186 GCA_964434275.1 Hadarchaeota archaeon (SeqCode)
AAATTCTCTAGTCCAAACCCACATCCCAGTCGGAACAAAGGTAAAACTAGGAAACATAGGCCTCAAATACGATCCCTTCGACATTCAACTCCTAGAAAAATCCGATAGCATGACCCGAGACTGGTCACTCGGAACAGCACATGTCACAAACAGGTGGACGAACACCTCTTCAAACTGGCATGACGTGAAAAGAACCGTAAACGCCGGTGGACAGGCCGACACCTATAGAAACTCCGACGGCTGGCGTCTCGACGGAGAAATAACCAAATCACACAGCAAAAAAGGTTTCGATACGAGCTCGTCCGCTCGAAACTATGCCTCAAGTAAGCAACACACAAAAAATATCTATACGGATAAGTACAGCAAGGTCGTGGATTACGACTGGAGAGTAGACTGGACCACGAGCCAGACCCATTCTAAAACTTACGATGACTGGGAAGATGCTAACGACAAAAAGAATTTCACAGGTGGGTCCATGGAAAGTATATGGAACGATAAGGACGATTGGGTTTCCGGACACTGGGAAGGCGGTTACGACTACAAGTACAGCTGGAAAAAATACGACCGCGATTGGCACTACACCCCCTACCCACACTGGGACTCTTGGGAAGTGGTCGATAGCGGATACAAAACCTACGAATCGTACAAAGAAAGCAGCTTCACAAATGGAGGCGGCTTGCACCAAGAATGGAAAAAGGAGTACAGTTACGACAGTGCCGTATGGGACTCGACCGAGGAATGGATTTCCGGACACTGGGAAGGCGGTTACGACTACAAGGTCACATGGACCACGACCGAATCACACTCCCAAACTTTCGAATCACACCAAAACGCCCGAGACTTCTCTTATGGAGTGAACGGCTCCATCACACGCATCCCACGTTACGAAACCAAGTACAAGGTCTCCTGGGACGAAATAACCGGATATAACCTCCAGAGGAAGAGATACACAACAAGACGCCACACCAGCTACGAGAGGAACTGGCATGCCGAACCATGGAATACAAAGACCACGACCGTCCGAGTCACGTCAAAAAATAACTACGATGGAAACATCAGACTCGAACCATCCTCCGACGGGGAGATAAGCACCGAAATAGGTAATAGAGAAATCTCACCCAATTCAAGCGCAAAAACGGACCTCGCTATAAAACCGAGAGGCGGAGCCTCGAACCATGAGGTGAGAGTAAACGCAATTGACCGAACCGGGAAACACGAAGAAAGGGAAACTTACAACCTAAACCTACACTCCTCCAAACCATCCCCGAGAACTTGGACTAACTCCAAAGTAATCAATAGACACTGGGCGCCAGAACCGGACATGGCAAACCTCACTATCCTATCACAAGGTCCTGGAACCACTTCCCCGGACCCCGATACATACACGCACGAAAAAGGAACGGAAGTCGGACTCTCCGCAATTCCGGACACCGACGCAACCTTTGTCAAATGGGAAACCGGAAACGGGAGAACTGTAAGCAGAAGCAAAAACCTCACCGTAAGAATGAACTCCGACAAGACCCGGGTAGCCGTATTTGAGACCACGGAAGAACCGGAAAACCCAAGTCTAAACGCCGAACCAAGTTCACTCACTATAGACTTCGGTGCAGGAGAAGAGTTGACAGAACCCCGAGAAATATCGGAAGAATGGTCAATCACAATCAGAGCAAAGGATTACTCCGGAACGGTGGAACTCAGCGAGTCAATCCCAAAAACCAGACTCGAGTTCTCAACAGATAAGATCGACTTCAAAAATAAGAAAGAAGTGAAAATACGGGTTCACGTAAAGGAATACAAGACCTGCTCCATACTCAGATGTGTCTGGAACGAAGTCGGAAGGGTATACGAAGATAAAAACTTCTCGGACGATGTGACATGGAGAGAGGAAGGAAAAATCACTGCCGAAGGAAACGGTGTAAGCGTCAAGATTCCGGTAACTGCCAGGTATATGAGAAACATCAGCCTATGGCACTTATAGACTCAAGCAATCCACGATTAAATTACCTCCCGGCCAACTGCTCAATTGATTACAGGCATGTTCCTGGGTAAAAACTCCAGTCCGCTGGAAAATTTGAAACTAGAAAAATGAGAGAGGATAAGGGCCTGGGGGGATTATACCGTCCTCGGGCGCCCGAATCCTCCATTTTTCTTTTTTTTCGTCTTTTTTATTACTTTTTCTTCTCTTCTCTAGTTTTTCTCACCGATTTGTTCCAAAAACCAAAAAAATAACACATCAAAGCGGAACTTAGCCCCTGTTTAAACAATTAGGATGGATATTGGCTATATCTAAACACTTTTCGCAGCAAAGGATAAAGAACTGTTTTTCCATATAAGTTCCTTTTTAACAAGTCTTTACGATGAAACTGCCCGATTCTATTAGGAGTTTTCTTGGTCTGGATAAAGCCCCGGAAAAGGATGAGGCGGATGAGAGTTCCGATTCAAGGTTAACTACGCAACCGTCAAAACACACGACACAACGGGAAAAACAGTCTACGAAAGATTCCGAGAAAGAAGCGCAAGGGGGAAATAAGAAAAGTTCCGAAAACTTGTCGAAACTTTCCTCGCTCCACACAAGGGCTGCGCTAACAAACAAAAGACGCAACAGGAAAAATTTGGGTAATCCTGAGAAACCAGAAAAAACACCAAACGAAAATCACTTGGAAGACAAGTCAGGCGATGACCCCAGGATAGCTCCACCGATACTGAAGGAGGAGGGTTACGTACTCGGCATCGACCCGAGAAACGGCAATCCTCTGGTGCTACCTGGAGAGCAAAGGATACACAGCCTAATCGTGGGAAAATCGGGAGTCGGGAAGAGCACGCTCATACTCTCCCAGATGCTCCAGGATATCGAGAACGGTGAATCCGTAATGCTGGTGGATCCGCACGGAGACCTAGCAAAAAACTTCCTCACCCACATCCCCCAAGATAAATGGGAGGACGTGGTTTACGTAAACCCTCTGACAGCTCAAGATAGGGGAAGGGTAGTCAAATTCAACTTCTTGGAACCAGTCCCGGGAACCGGAAGGGACCTCTCCAAGAGGGCATTCATGAGCGTCCTGAAAAAGGTATACGGAGAGTTCTGGGGTCCCCGCCTCGAGGCTATTATGAGGTACTCCCTAAACCTGCTTTTTGAAACTGTGGAGTACCCCACGGTGCAGGAACTCGGATCCGTAATGCCCAACC
>CAYSUV010000227.1:0-3184 GCA_964434275.1 Hadarchaeota archaeon (SeqCode)
GGGATAGAATGGGAAAAGGGAAGCGGTGGAGTGGATGATGTTCGGAATTTTTTGAACGATAAAATGGGTACTGATATATCTCCTGACTCTGGAATTGGAATTAAGCCAATTAGCGAGTTTGCGACTAAAAGGCTAGTTAGAAAAGCTATCGATTATGCCTTGAACCATAGAGACAGATTTCAATACGTAACTTTAGTACATAAGGGAAACATCATGAAGTTTACAGAAGGAGCTTTCCGAGATTGGGGATACGAAGTTGCGGAAAAGGAATATGGTGATGAGGTGATAACTGAAAACACTCTTTGGAAGGAGAGAGAAGGCGAAACACCAGAAGATACCATAATAGTTAATGATCGACTCGCCGACAATATGCTCCAACAATTGATTACTCGAACAACAAATTATGATATTCTCGCCACCCCTAATCTAAACGGAGACTATATAAGCGACGCTGCGGCCGGTCAAGTCGGAGGACTGGGGATTGCACCTGGTTCAAATATAGGAAACGGAAAAGCTGTCTTCGAGCCTACTCACGGAACCTCACCAAAATATGCCGGTAAAGACAAAGTTAACCCTACGGGTGAAATACTCTCTGGAAGAATTATGCTTCAATACATAGGATGGAAAGAAACGGAGAAACTTGTCAAAAAATCTCTTGAGAAAACGATACAAGACAAAACTGTCACCTATGATATTTATCGGCAAATCGATGGCGGAGAAAAAGTCAAGTGTAGTGAATTCGCAAAACTAGTCATCGAAAACATGGACTCAGTAAAATAAAAACTTAATTCAACCCTATTTTCGAAGGTAAATACTCTTCCACCACATATTCCAAACCGTACTTCGAAAAAGCCTGCTGTTCCGCCTTTCTCCCAATATCTAACATTTTATTAATCTCCTTTTCCCAATCCCCATCACTATATCTAGGATCATCCAAAAGCTGATTCAACCTTTTGATATCAGAATCCCTAAGCTTATCCGTCGGAAGTTCATATTCCTCGATATCAGTAGCAGTCACTCCAATAAACTGAGCATCTGGAACAGCTAACTCATGATTAACATACGCAAGCTTAGCACTTCCAGAAATAACAACCATTGCAATATGAAAACCAAACGGATCACCATCAGTAAACAAATAAACCGGCAAACCAAGCTCATTATTCGCCCTTTTCAAAAACCTCCTCGTCGCCCTAGCAGGCTGACCTTTCAAAGCCACCACCAAAGCATTATAATCATCCCAAGCCTCCTCCTGAACCAACCTATGATACATACCCATAGTCTCCACCGCCAAAACCCGCTCAGCATCACAATCAACAAACTCCACATCACTCATCGTCGGAGGAATAGTATAACCAGCCCTCCCAGCCTCTGTAGCCTTAACCTCCATATCCCCCTCCTTAACCACCAAATCCCCAAAAATAGAAGCACCATCCTCCTCAGGTAAAAGACCCAAATCCTCTCTTTTGATACCGAACGCAGCTTCCAAATCCTCCACAACTCTATCAGACCGATCTTGAGAATTGAACCCACCTGTAGGCCATCCTTCTGAGGTGTAATACATTTCTCTTAAGGTAGCTGATTTATCTGAATTAATTAAACCTTTACAAAAGTCAGCTGCGCACATTGTTTGTGCGAATTTCTTAACTTGACGCATATTAGCAGCGGTTCGAGTAGTTATTTTGTCTCCTAAGGTGTAGAATTTTTTTCCTTCATCGAAAACAATATTTGAAGTACTTCTGGAAGGTATTTTCATCCTAGGCGGTTCGCTTTTTTCAATGTTTTCTAAAATTTCTTCGCTAAATTCTTTTAGCTCCTCTAATGCTTCTCTTCTCGGATTTTCACTCTTCTTCGCCATTTTCAACACCTGCAATTTCTTTTACCAGAGATTGTATTTCCGGCGGGTCTCTCTCTACTATATCTGCGGCTTTTCTCGCTATAATAGGTAAGTAATTTTCAAATAGATTTGCCCTTTCCCGACGTTCTCTTTTCTTTATCTTCTTTTTCAAGAAGCGTTTAAGTTTTCTAGATGCTTCCATTATAGCTTGCCTTACTTCTTCATACACTTCCGGTTCTTCAGCCACGGACTGCTTACCAGCTGAGGTGTAAGGAACATGATATGATACTATATTTATCAACAAAGTAACCGGAGTCTTCTCAGGGTCAACCTCATACCTCTTCCAATCTATATCCTTAGCAGCAGATGTAAGAGCACATCCTCCTTGATTAAATATCAAAGGTGCTCTATTCGCAAAACGAATTATCTCAAGTCCAGTCTCACCAGAACCAGAATCATCACCAGCATTTCCACCATAAGCTAAGCCAGTTTCAACTATGAAAGGGATACCCCCTCTATAAACTTCGGGGGATCTCGTAACAGCACAAGCAAAATCGGGATCTAAAATCTGTTCCAATCCACTTTCTATATTCTCCTCACCAATCGGACTTAATCCCTTCGTAGGGGGAGTCATAAAATCCATCTTTCTAAAAGCCGAAACTATTTTCTCTGCTTCGTCCCATGTTAGTTTGGAAGGATCCTGATCCATATCTACATCGATTTTTCCCTCCAATTCTTCCAACTTATTTCTGGAAAACCTAGACAAATCATTAACAAGAAAAGTACCAACACTCCGACTCTTAGTCTCATTTGCAAGATCCAAAATTCCATCAGCACGCATCCCAGCAGGATGCGGAGGAATAGGCTTAGGTTGTTCAGGAATATCCTCCGTAGCCCTTTCAAAAACAGTTAAAGTTCCATCTGGCTCTTCAAAAGTAATCTGAACGTGAGGATTAGCTATAGCAGACATCCTCAAATAATTATAAGGACCATACCTCGAGTGCCTATAAGTAACGTCTTTAACCTCAAACTCAATTCTGGTGCCTCTCCAATCCCCTTCTAATTCTTTGTGGGCAGTGACATCCCCTTGGTTTTTATTAACATCAATCATCACTTCATTCCAAGAAATATTATCACTATCGCCTGTAGAAGAAACCACTACAGCAGGTTGCCCGCTAGTAGCCTGCGCAAACATTACGCCGCCAGAAATTCCTATTCCTTGTTGACCTCGGTTTTGCACGTTTCTATGAAGTTTTGTACCCGCCAACATTCTGCCAAAAACTCGAGGTATATATTCATCTGGAATTCCGGAAGAATTGTCTTCTATAATGACCTTGAAATGATCTGACT
>CAYSUV010000228.1:0-3177 GCA_964434275.1 Hadarchaeota archaeon (SeqCode)
AAAATCTTCTCATCTATATCCAAAACAACTACTTCACAACCGCCGCAACTCGCCGCCCAGTAAAATGCGAAGTTTAGTTTTTCTTCTGCCATTTTTTTTCACCCTTTTTTGTTTTCAAGATAGTCCATGATCGATTTTGCTGCTTTTCTACCGTCTCCCATTGCTAGGATTACGGTGGCGGCTCCTGAGACTGCGTCTCCTCCTGCGAAAACCCCGTCTCTTGTAGTCATCATATTTTCATCGACTATCAGTCCGCCCCAGTCTTTGACTTCTACTCCTTTCGCGTTTTCGTAGAAAACTCGGTTTGGTCTTTGTCCGATAGCCATTATCGCGGCATCAAACTCTTCTTCGTGTTCGGATCCTTCGATTGGTTCTGGGTGTGGTCTCCCTGAATCATCTGGTTCGCCTAGTTCCATCTCGACTAATTTTATTTTGTCTAACCAGCCGTCTTTACCAATAAACCGTTTCGGATTTTGAAGTGTATCAAATTGAACTCCTTCTTGTTGAGCGTGTTCTACCTCTTCATCTCTGGCTGGCGAGTATTCTACCGTTCTTCTGTAAACAATGTGGGCTTCCGCTCCTAATCTTAAAGCTGTTCTAGCTGAGTCCATCGCTACGTTTCCAGCTCCAATCACAGCGACTTTTTCTACATCGGGCATCGGAGTGTCGTGTTCAGGGTGCCTATAACCGCACATCAGATTGTTCCGAGTGAGGAATTCGTTCGCTGACAGTACATTGTTCAGATTTTCACCAGGCAATCCGAGGAATAGCGGAGCTCCTGCTCCTGTACCGGCATAAACAGCGTCGTTTTCCTCGACAACCTCGTCAAAAGTGAGTGTTTTACCAACGAGAGTGTTCGTTTGAATATCCACTCCCAATTCTTCTAAATATTCGAACTCATTATCGATAGTTTCATTCGGAAGTCGGAACTCTGGAATTCCATACCTTAGGACACCACCAGGTTTGTGAAGACCCTCATACATAACCACATCGTAACCTTCTTTCGCCAAATCTACAGCGCAAGTAATTCCGGTTGGCCCGGACACTATAACTGCTACTTGTTGATCTTTTTCTTCTTCGATTTCGGGAACCTTCTCCAGATTATTTTCTCTCGCATAGTCTGCGACGAATCTTTCTAATTTTCCAATATTTATCGCATCCCACTTGTTACCCATTACACAGGCTCCTTCACATTGTTCCTCCTGAGGACAAACTCTACCTGTGATAGCTGGAATGGCATTATACTGTTTCATAAGATCATAAGCTTCCTCAAACTTTCCTTCCGCCACCAACTCATTAAACTCAGTAATATTGACATTAACAGGACATTCCTCCACACAGGGCTTATGATCACACTGTAAACACCGTCTCGCTTCCTCCTTAGCCATCTCCGCATCGTAACCCAACGGCACTTCGTCAAAATCATTAACTCTCTCTTCAACCGAACGTTCAGGAACCGGAACCCTCTCTTCTTCTACACCTTCAGGCATAATATCACCTACTCTTTTACCTCCCGACTTTTACCTTCTTCTTCCATAACAGCCGCAGTTCGCTCCTGATGAGAGAAAAGCCGTTTCCTAGACTTCAACAAATCCCAACCGACCTTATGAGCATCAAACTTAGGCCCATCTACACAGGCGAGTTTTGTTTCGTCTCCAACTTTAACTCTGCAAGATCCGCACATTCCCGTGCCATCGACCATGATCGGCGTCAGTGAAACTCTCGTGGGTATATCGTAAGGTTCTGTTAACTCGGCTAATTTCTTGAGCGTTGAAATTCTACCCATTCCTACGACTCTGTCAACATTTTTTTGGGAAAGGATTTCGTCCTCAATGAAACTAATTCCTTCGTACCCCTTCGAACCATCATCGGTACATTTGTAAATTTCGTCGCTAACTTTTTCCAACTCATCTTCGTAAATCATTTTTTCATCATACCGGGCGCCGAGAACAGTGATTATTTCATTCCCTGCCTCACTCAAAGCCGACGCCAAATAATGTATCGGTCCTGCATAGACCCCGCCTCCAAGACACAAAACAGTGCCATAATCCTCAATATTATAAGCTGCTCCTAATGGTCCTAACAAATCGTGTATTTCATCGCCTTCTTCGAATTTTCCGAGTTGTCGAGAACTTTTCCCTACCTCGTTAACTATCATTCTGATGCTTCCTTCATCTTCATCGGCCGCTGCAATAGTTAGAGGAAATCTCTCTCCTTTCTCATCAACTCGAATCACCACAAAGTTGCCAGGCTCCGACTTTTCAGCCACATTCGGCTCTTTTACATCGAAAAGTTTTAGTTTTGGTGCAAGCTCCTCTTTATTAATTATCTCATTCATGTTACACATCCTCCATTGATTCTAATTCTGATAAGAAATAATTTACCTCAGATTCAAACCTTCCCAAATCCCTAGGAGAGGTATAAAAAACCTTGAACCTATCCGACATTCCTAACTTTTCCAAAGTTTTCTCCAAAACGAGAGAATTTCTATCCGCAACATCCCTCCCCTCCTCCATTTTACAATCATCATCAGCGCACGCAGCAACCAAAACCCCATCAAATGATTCCAAAGCATCTATAACTAGTGTCGGGTCCAGACTAGTGAAGCAAGGAATCTCAATCACCGCCACATTCTCAGAAATAAATCCGTTCTCCAGATTATCCAAATTAGAAAACTCAGCCCATTGACATGAAAAAACAAGTATTGGGGTCTGACCTGGCTTCATTTCTTCAGCCTTTTGCTTGTATTCTTGCAGTTCTGATCTGAGTGTTTCGTGTTCGTAGCCTTCTACTTGTATCGCGAATTCAGAACAAAGAATTGAGCAGGCACCACAACCTACGCAAGCTTCAAAATCGATATTGGGCGTCGCTAAATATTCGGCTTCTACAGCATCGAAAGGACATATGTATTCGCACTTTTGACAACCTACGCAATCTGTCTTTTCATAAACTGCCTTCATTGGGTTTCTTAACATTGTCAAGGAATCGTCTTCATAACCGAATTGGTCCAATAATTGTGATAATAAAGCTGACCAGCGGGTGTTTATTGCGCTTCCATCTTCAAATCTGCAGAACTCTTCGTCACACTTTAACATGACTATTTTTTCTATACCGTTCGATAAAGCGCTTACATAAAATTCAGGATCCATTCTTCCTAGACAAGGTAGACGAATATCG
>CAYSUV010000229.1:0-3131 GCA_964434275.1 Hadarchaeota archaeon (SeqCode)
GTGTAACAGCCTACCTCGCAGCAACCTCAGTTTACAAACCAGCTATATTCGACAGTTTAAGACCTCCGAGACCAGAACAAATCCAATCCTAAAAACAGATTTCGATAAAACCCTCACCATACTTACACCTTTTCCATAACCCAAGATATCGAGAATACGAGTTCAACAACCTTTCCAAGGGTCGGAGCATAAATTCTTGACTTGGGTACGCCCCTCTCGCCTTTTTAATTCGGTCAAAATAATCAGAAACATCAATAATCCGGTTAGGACAAAGACCATGATATAATCTAACTAGGGGCGGGGTTTTCATTTCTTCACAAACTTTTACCGTCATTTTACCTGTAGCAAGATGGTCTTTATGCCTATATGGGGATCTTTTGTGAGAAGGAGAGTAAATCAAGTCGGGATTTATTTCAAGAATTTTATCCTTAACAATTTCATAATTTTTCCAGTCTATTTTTGGAAAAGTCATAGTCCACCAAGCGGATTTGTCTTTCGTTCCAGAAACCCCAATATCTTCAAATCCTAAAAATTGTATTTCGCTCATTCCTAAAATTTTGCCTCCGTCTTTTCCTTCTTTTTCTCTGATTTTGGCTAATTTTTCCCCTTTCAAACTTTCATCAACTGCACTTTTTTCGCCATAGGACAATATAACCTCAATTGTTTCGTCATTCATTTCACTATGTTTGATAGCGGTCCCACAAGCAAAAGCTTCTATATCATCCGGATGAGGAGCTAAAAATAAAACTTTCAATCATGACCCCGTAGAAAAATACTTGCTTAGAAAATATTAAGTTTTAATTACCGTTCGAAATCCGAATGTTATCTAAACGTCAACCTAAAAAATATTTTCTTTGGATTTCACCTGGATTCTTTTCATACTAGGAAGTTCAATTTTATCCCGATATCTCTAAAAATTTTTGAAAGTTTTAACTCTCTAGGTTCGTCAGTTTTGACTTCGCTGACTTCGAAATTCATCACTTTTGGGAATTCTTCTCTAATATCGAAAAATGCGCCAAGAACCAACGCAGGAACCCAAGCCGTTATGGATTTGAAAGTTCCTCTCCCCCAAATTGTGTTAGAGACATAATCCCAATCTGTTTGGTTGACCTGTTCAGGTTGCCAACCCTCAAAATATGGTGGTAAGTTCAAAGGATCCTCTTTTGTAGCTACTAGTTGGTGAACAAAGTCTAGAGCAGCGATAGCATACTCTTTCCAAACTTCATTTCCGGTTTTCCTCCAAAGCTTCAACCAGTCATACGCGATAGCCGCTCCATAAGGGTCTAGATGATGATGAGCTGTAGAAACGGAAGTACCCCCAACAGTACGAAAATCTCTTTTACCCAAAGGCGAGCCTTCAGAAAATGGAGCATCGTAAAAATACATCCAAGACAAAACATAATTCCCAACCTTCTCGGCAAACTCAAGAAAATAATCGTCCCCTGTTACATCGTGAAGAAGTAAAAGGGCCCTCAAAATCGAATGACCACCCTCTTTATCAATACAATTAGAATCTAAAGCATCACCCCAATACAGATCTTTTTCAACAAAATTCTCAATAAGAAATTCAGCACATTGCACTGCTGAATCTAAATAATCGTTTGAACCCTCTTTCTTATACAACTCTACTAGAGGCCATATTACATAGGCTCCGTTAGCTCCGGAAGAGTCACTTAACTTTCCCTTCGGGGTATACCATTTTCCAAAGTTCCCGTTTTCCGGTTGGTTTTGGACCATAAATTCGCAGAAATTTTTCCCTATTTCTAACCATTTTGGGTTAGAATCTTCTTCTATTGCGGTTCTATGGGCTCTTATGAAGTTATAAGTCATTTCCCCCATCATTCGAGTGCTACAATCTGTTTTTCCGAGGAAGTGTAATCCTGTCCATTTTTTCTTTGCTAATTGGTATTCGGAGAGTAGTAATCCGTTTGAAAGTTGAGCATTGGTGAAGAAGTCAAGTACTTTTGTGGAAATTTCCTTCAATTTTTCTTCCCCGGAATCTAAATAGGCTTTATAAAGGGAAAGTGCTATTTCGGGATTTTTCCCTACAAAACCTCCAGAAAAGGTGTTATTTATTGGAACCATGCTCCAATGGATAGATGATAGAAAACCAGCTGCTTCTTTTTGTTCAGCGTAAAGATTTCTGATTATATGATTAATCCTGAGTTCAGCGTTCTTGCTCCAATCTTTATGAGTTTCAAAGTTTGGAGAGAGTTTTTTCCATATTCGGTTTAATAAGGAGTGATAACTGCTTTCCGGATCATCCTCCCACAAAATGTAAAATTTTCGGCTAAACTCAAAATCAGTAGAGACGTGGAAGAATTCTTCTCTCGCACTTGGTAAATCTCCTAAATACCATTTATTGGTATGCCTCCGGGGTTTTTCCGAAAAAGGGGTCAAATTAACTAAGGAAACTCCTGAATCTTCTGACTTCGTTAGAATAGAAGAAATTTCATCCTCGGTTTTCGCTGGCGAGGTGAAGAAAGCGATAGGGCCATTATCATCCTTGATAATTGAACAGGAAGGAATTCCGATTCTATCTTCTCTAAAGCTCCATCCTTCGTCTAGAGCGGGTTTTGGGAATTTTCCCTCGCCTTTTGGGTTGCCATTATAATTCACGCAAGGAATAATCCAATTCTCAAGCGAATATGGGGAAAATATTTTGAAAGGAAGCTTGAACTCCCCTCTTTTTTTTATTTCCCAGCTTCTTTCCACTTGTAAGGAGTTTTTACCCTCCTCAATCTTATCTTTTATCTTTCCCACATCGAAATCGCACCTTATTTCTTGATTTTCATGTTTTATCCGATTGGGGAATATTTTTTCACTTTTTTTCAAAAGGTAGTAGGGAAAGTCCAATTTCCTATTTTTTACAGATATTCCGATTGTGTTTTGATTTCTTTTTTTTAGTTTCATGTTATCTGTAATCTCTTTTATTGTAGAGAATATGGTGTTGTAGTTCTTTTAGTAAAGCTTTTCATAACTTTTTCCTAGCTTGTACAAAATTTTTGAGTTTTACACCTAATAAAATACATTTTTTGGCGGTATTGCTGAAAAATGACCGTTAAGAACAGATAGCGTTATTTAGGATGAATGTTAATTAACTAGTGAGGGGGAAATATGTCTTATTATGA
>CAYSUV010000230.1:0-3105 GCA_964434275.1 Hadarchaeota archaeon (SeqCode)
CGTGGAATGTTTTAAGCGTACTTGCTATAGTCGGCATTTGTGGTTCGGTTACGATTATCATTTCGTTGCAGGCTTTCATTGTGTTTATAACTTCTTTGTCTAGTCCTGGTTTTGAGTTAAGAAGTATAATCTGGTATTTTTCCTTTAGAGGTTCCAAGTGTTTTTCTAGTTCTGTTAGTTCTAATTCTTCCCCATATGCGATGGACCCGAAGATAACATCGAGCCCTTGGCAAGATTGGGGGGTTTTGATAGCGTTTTCGATTTCAAGGTTTCCGGCTAGAACATTATGAATGGTTTTTTCAGGTTCTAATTCTCCGAGATGAATATTGAGTGAAGGTGCAGTTAAGTTTGTATCTATTGCTAGAACTTCGTCCCAGAGAGTGTTTGCTAAAGAAACGCTTATGTTAGAAAGTGTGGTCGTTTTCCCGACACCGCCCTTACAAGAGAAAAAGCCGATGACTTTAGCCTTCTTCTGCTTTATTTTTGTTTTTTGTTTTGATGTCTGTCCAGATTTTATTTTTGAAAGAGCGTTATTCGAAATTTTATCCCCCTTTTAACATTTTTATGATCCCCCTTTGGAGATCCTTACACCATCATTTATGTGAAAAAGGCCTAATAGATTTTCTCTCAGAGGAAAAGGATGTCTTTCATTATCTTAGAATCGTTTCTAATATTGTGAAGGGACATACTAATGTCTAGATTACAAATTACTTTTCGTGATTGTAGAAGCTAGTCAGCTCGTACTTTAACTTAATGTTCTGAACCTTGATGAAGTTCTAACGCGCGTTCGGATTCGAAGTTTTGACCGCACTTTTTGCATGTGTATGTTTCTCCTGATTCTTCTTCTCCCTCGTCGATTTTAACTTCTATGTCGATTTTCGGGAAGATTTTGGAAAACCTTTTTTCGAAAGTTTTAGAAACCGAGTTTATGAATTTTCGAGATTCTTGTATAACTTCACCCATCAGTTTTGGGAGTTCTTTCTGTCCTCGGGCTGTAATTTGGAGCACTCGATCGCTTGCTTTTTCGGCGTTTTGTACATATTCGTTTTTGCGCAAAAGCTCTACTGTTTTTTCTACTCTTTCTCGACTCCATTCTAGTCTTTCTTGGATTTCTTTTATTCTGTTTATTCCTTCTCCGATTAGGCGCAGTACAAGCAGTTCGTCTTTTTTTGTTTCTTTTTCCTCTGCCATACTTATCACACCAATTAATTTCATTATCAAACTTAAATGTGCTGTCATAAAGATTTTGTTTCAGAATAAGTTTGGTATTGAGGTGAAGTTTGCTTAAAACTTGTGAAGGAAGTCGTTTAATGAGTTTCGTTAAGGTTTGGAGAGCTTATTCTACTTTCCAGATACCTTCTTTTTTCAACCATCCCACTTGAGTTTGTGTGTATCGGTAGACGATGTCTCCTTTTTCATCACTTTGAACTTGCCACGGTTCTACTATGACAACATCTCCTTCACGGATCCATACCCTTTTGTGTAACCTTCCAGGGATTCTACAGGTTCGCTTATTACCGTCTTTACATCGTACTTTCATGTGACCTGAACCCATAGATTTTTCAACAACTCCGAAAACTTCATCGTCTCTAGGCAGTCGTAGGTTGCTAATCCGTTCTTCTAAAGATGGTTCATCATCGTTGGACATTTATTCCCCCTCCTCGCCGAATTTTTTATCCCAAAGCAAACGATTCACACCATTAAGCATAGCCTTTACACTAGCCTTAATAATATCTTCGCTTGAACCACGAGAATCTATAATTCTTTTTCCATCAGTGAGTTTAACAACTACATCCACCATTGCGTCAGTCCCGCCGGAAATAGCATCAACATGATACTCTTGCAGTTTGATGTTTGAGATACCAGCTACGACTTTTCGAACAGCACTTATAGCAGCGTCGACTGGTCCGACTCCGACCCCCGCTTCAATAAATTCTTGATCTTCGTATCTGACTTTCACAGAAGCTGTTGGTGTTACGGTATCTCCGCTAGTCACAGTAAGTTCTTCCAGCTTTACTAAATCTTCAAGTTCTCTACCTATAACATCGTCTAATATCGCGCTCCATTCAGCGTCAGTCACTAGCTTACCTTTGTCTCCAAGATCCTTTATCCTTCTAAATATTTCATTGATTTCTTCTTCAGTAGCTTCTAACCCTTTTCTATTCAATTCGTTTTTAATCGCATGCTTCCCGGTATGTTTGCCGAAAATCAACCTACGTTTCTGACCGACTTTTTCGGGAGAAACAGGCTCGTAAGTTGTAGTCTCCGACAAAACTCCGTGAGTGTGTATGCCAGCTTCGTGCGCAAAAGCATTGTCACCTATTATTGCTTTTGTTGGAGGTATTGGAATTCCAGTGTATTTTTCCACCATTATAGAAATATTGTAAAGTTTATCTAACTTCAAGTTAGTCTCATAATCATAAAATTTATCTAAAGCTAAAGCCACTTCTTCTAATGCGGCGTTTCCTGCTCTCTCTCCAATCCCATTCACTGTAGCTTGTATTTCTCCAGCTATCGGGACATCTATTATTTCGCTAAATTCCGAGAAAAGATCATAAATCTGTTCTGGCATCATCATACTGACCGTGTCGCAAATCGCAATTCTTTGAACACCTACCTCAATACCTGCTTGGAACATATCCTTCAAAAACTCTCTATCAGCTCTAGTTGCGTCTTCTGCAGAAAGTTCTACAGTCAGTCCATGGTCTAGCGCATATTTGGAGGTCTCAACCGCCATTTTTTTGACTTCTGCTCTGTTTTTTTGGAGTTTTTGTTCAATATGAAGGTCTGAGCTGGGAATAACCAGATGCACAGCATCAACATTGCAATCGAGTGCTGAGTCTATATCGGACTCATTGGCTCTTGTGAAACTGCTGATTTCAGCGTTCAAATCTTCGTTTGTGACTTTTTTGATTCCTTCCCTTTCACCTTCGGAAGTTATTGCAGAACCGGCTTCTATCATGTCTACTCCGATATCGTCTAGTGCTTTCGCCAGTTCGAGTTTTTCATCTGGATTGAGCGCTACGCCCGGTGTTTGTTCGCCATCTCGCAGGGTCGTGTCCAATACTTTGATTTTTTTCTTTGACATGTAGGTCTCTTTTTTTC
>CAYSUV010000231.1:0-3098 GCA_964434275.1 Hadarchaeota archaeon (SeqCode)
TTTGAAGCTTTAGAAAAAGAAAACTTTCATGCAATCATTTCCGACTATCAAATGCCCGAAACAAACGGACTAGAATTCTTTAAAACGTTAAGAGAAAATGGTGACGAAATCCCCTTCATAATTTTCACCGGGAAAGGAAGGGAGGAAGTAGCTATAGAAGCTCTGAATCTAGGAGCCGATAGATATCTGCAAAAAGGTTCAGATCCAAAATCCCAATATAAGCTTTTATCAGAAGCAATCCTTCAAGAAGTTAAAAATTGGCAAATTAGAAATTTTCACGATGAG
Organism: Hadarchaeota archaeon (SeqCode); assembly: GCA_964434275.1. Lineage (GTDB taxonomy): Archaea > Hadarchaeota > Hadarchaeia > Hadarchaeales > JAGGTB01 > CAYLJV01. The sequence continues at coordinate 286 of CAYSUV010000231.1, forward strand.
GTATATAACACCTCATCAGAGCTAATAGCACATATCGATGAAGACGGTAATTTCTTATCAGCTAATAAAGCTATGTGTGAAAGCATTGGAGTTTCGGAAGAAAAAATAAAAAGTAAATCCCTATTCGAAATATTCCCTGAAAATATTGCAGAAAAACGATTAGAAATTGGTAAAGAGGTCATAAAGAAAAAAGAGACGATAGAATTTGAAGACAAAAGAGACGGGAAAATATTTCATAATGTTTTCTCACCAGTAAATACACCTGGAGAAAAAAATATCTTCCAAGTTTGCGCACGAGATATAACAGAAAATAAAGAAATGCAGAAGACCCTCAAACGGAACGAAGAAAAACTCAAACAATTGTTTGAAGCTAACCCGGATCCTGTATATCTACTCGACGAAGAAGGAATATTCCAAAATGTGAACCGTTCTTTCTGCGATATAATCGGATATGATAGGGAAAAAATAATCGGTCAAAGCATCGGAGAAGTCAAATTTTTATCCGAAAAAAGCAGGAAAAAAGTTCTAAAAAATTTTAGGAGGAGGAAAGAAGGGAAAAAAATAGACCCATATGATATCCAAGCTAAAACAAAGTCTGGAGACACATTACATTTAGAGATTAACAACAATCTACTGAAAGAAAATAATGAAATCATAGGATTAGTGGGGATAGCCCGAGACATTACAGAAAAAAAGCTAGCAGAAGAAGAAATCCAAGAAAGCGAAAAAAGATACAGAAAAACAATTGAAAATGCTAATATCGGCATAGTAGTATACGGGCCAGACCGCAATATTAAAATTCTAAACCAAAAAATGAAAGAAATCACAGGTTATGGAAGGCCGGAACTTCCTACAATGAAAGACTGGTTTGAGAAGTTATATCCTAATAAAGAGAAGAGAGAAAAAATCAGAGAAAAGTGGTTTAACCTGATTTCTAAAAAGGGTGAAATAAAAGGAGGAGAAGCCGTAATCACAACAAAAGAAGGGGAAACTCGGAACTTAATGTTTAACGGATTTCGATTAGATTCGGGAGATGTAATTTCCTTCGCACAGAATATTACTGAAAGAAAAAAATCAGGAGAAAAGTTTAAAAAATTATTTGAGTCGGCGCCCGATGGAGCGCTTCTAATCGACAACGAGGGTAGATTCTTAGAAGTTAGCGATGTTTTCTGTGAGAAAATAGGATACAAACGTGAGGAACTTATAGGAAAATCAATTTCAGACCCGCTCGATTTTTTGCCTGAGAAAAGCCGAAAAAAAGCAATGCAAAAAATGTCGAAGCGTATAGAATATGAAGAGATATCTCCTTATACCATTGAAGTCAACACCAGAAACGGTAAAACATTATTCGTGGAGATAAATGCAAATCCACTAAAGATAGGTGGGGAGCTAATCGGGGAAATTGCAATCGCTAGGGATATTACTGAACGGAAGAAAGCTGAGGAGAGACAAGAGTTCCTACAAACAATGCTCAGACACGATTTAAGAAATAAAATTAGCACAATACACGGATATTTAGATTTATTGGAAGAAACCGAACTTGACAAACGACAGCGGAAATATATAGAAAACGCCTTGAGAACAAATCAAAATAGTTCAGAACTCATCGAAAAAGTAAGCACATTAGGAAAAGTAGATCAAGAAGAAAAAAAGAGAATTGAACTTGCTTCAAACTTGGAGGATGCTATAAACGGATATAAAGAAATGGCTAAAGAAAAAGGAATAAAGATAGATTATCAGTTAAACAAATGCTTTATCAAAGCCGGTCCATTATTGAGTGAATTATTCTCTAACTTAATCGAGAATTCTATCAAACACTCCAATTGTTCAAAAATTCGGATAAGAGTTAAAGAATGTGAGAAGGAGTGTAAAGTTATTTTCGAGGATAGTGGATGTGGAATTCAAAAAGACATTCGAAAGAAAATATTCGAAAAAGGATATAAAAATGGGGAAAAAGCCGGTTCCGGATTAGGCATGTATCTTGTAAAAAGAATAGCAGAAAACTATGGAGGAAAAATTGATTTAAAAGAATCAGAACTTGGAGGAGCCAGGTTCGACGTCACACTACAAAAAGCAGAAAGCGGTTAAAGCTCTACTACCTCACTTCCCCAATCAGTTAAGTTCATTTTACTGTCTAAATAACCTGTTTCTTTTAGAAGCCTCACTCTCTCCTTTGCTACCCGAAGAGGAACCCCTGCATCGACAGCAGCATCACTAAGACTATCCCCTCTCTTCAAACTCTTCATAATATCTCTACCAATGTCCCCAACAAATACTTCATGAGCCAACCTCCTCTTAGTAGGGGGACTTATATTCTCTATAGAAGACATTATTTCCTTAACTAGTGAGGGTCCCAAATCCTCACTAAATTTATTTTCAATAATCTCTTTGGCAGATTTTGAACCTAACACCGCTTCTCTTACTCTAACTAGATCCTCTGCAAGTCGACTGACCCTAGTCAAAGGACGAGAAATTCTATCATTAGAAGAACTCAAACCTGATCTGAGAGCTTCATTCGTTTCCTTCAGAGCTTGATTCTCATTTTCCAGTCTATTTATCTTTCCAGCGAGATCCCTCGTATCCAGACTCCAACCGCCTATTATGTAAATCCATATGACTAAAATCAGGATTATTATTGCTAAGCTAATTTTAATCCACAATACTCACTCACCGCAGTGAATTTGGTCTTTAAAGGTTTTAATAACTCACGTTTTAGAATTTGAGAGCTTCTGGGGGACATACTGAAACACAAAGTCCGCAACCTGTGCAATTAGCCGGGTCTATCCGCGCGCTTCCTCCGACAATCTTAACAG
>CAYSUV010000232.1:0-3090 GCA_964434275.1 Hadarchaeota archaeon (SeqCode)
ATAAATAGTTCACCGAAATTATTAGATTTTCTCAAACAAGGACAAATTATTTCTCGAATCTAGGTTTACAAGTTATAAAGTTATTGCGATTTAATAATTCACTGAGAGGTTTTGTTTAAAAATGAATCCTAAGATTATATCTTTCGATCTTGACGAGACTCTAGTAAAGCGGCATCTTATAGACAAGTTCTGGTTTGAAGAGGTCCCGAAACTTTACGCTGAGAGATATGGCTTGGAGTTAGAAGAAGCGGTGAACCGGGTCAGAGAGTCTTACGATGAATTAGGACCTAAAGATGTTAGGTGGTACAAACCTAGTTTTTGGTTCGAAAAATTTGGTTTGGAGACAGATCCGGATGTTCTGGTTGAGAGTTTAGAGGGAGAGGTCGAGTATTTTGATGACGTCTGGAGTGTTTTGGACAGTTTGTCTGATGATTATAGGTTGATTATTATTACAAACGCCGCACGAATTTTTACAAAGGTCCAGTTGAGTGGTGTTCAGAATTATTTTTCGAAGGTATTTTCCTGCACATCTGATTTTGGAAAAGTAAAGAGTGAGGGAAGTGTTTATGAGCGTGTTTGTGATAGTTTGCACGTTGATCCCTCTGAGTTGGTTCATATTGGTGATGATATGGAGTTTGATTATAGTGTACCTAGTAATGTGGGTGTAAGAGCTTTTCTTGTGGATAGAGAAAGGAATAACGGTTCTGATCAAGATGTTATAACGGATTTGAGGGAGATTTTGGAAAAAATCTGAATAATTTTCTTTGCAGGGCGATTATTTTGGCAAGATGTGGAGTTAAGTTCTCAGGTGAGTTTTTTAACTGTTCGGATGCTTCGACAAGTTACGTGAATCTTTTTATCGAAATGATTGGATAGTATTTTTTCTAATTTCTGCCCGACGGTTGCGTAATGCATGTTTTTCTTTTTGAAAAGGATGTTATCGGTCCGAAATATCTTTTCTATTATTAAATCCTCATTTTCGATTTTCCCGCAAAGTTCCTGCATTTTGTTTTTTGTTATTCTGGAATTGTTGAACATGTTTATGCCTTTGATAAAAGCTACTCCTCTCTTCCACTGATTTTCGTTAGACATTTTTGACCCTAATTTTTTTCGTTTTTTAGCTTTTGCAGATTTAGCTTTTGTATGACTTCTGCTACGGTGGTATTTTTGATTATTATTTTCTTCTCTCTGGATTTTTCTCCGGCCATTATTTTGATGTTCTTTTTTAAGAGCGATTTTAGTTTGTTTAGAAGTTCTTGGTTTGCTTTTCCTCTTTTCGGTTTCAATTTTAGTTTTATTTGAAGGTGTTTTCTCCAAGTGTTTATCCCGTTGATTTTGAATTTTTTAGAGTTTGGTTTTACTTTGATTTTTAGTATTGTGTCTTTTCCTCTTTCTTCTAGGATTTCTTGTACCATTTTTTCATCTCTTTTTGGTTTTCTAGGTTTTTATTACAATGAGTGTTTTGTTGGTAATGCAAAGTTTGAAAAGTAAAGATATTTATCTAATGAATTGTATTTGATAGGCAGGAAGAGAAAGTATTAGAATAGTTGGTGTCTGTTTTCACTATGATTTTGGATATTCAAGGTTTGGGTTTGTTTTTATATAGAATTGGTTCGCAGGAGGTGTAAATACATGCGAGGTACTGTTAAGTTCTTCAACGAAAGGAAGAACTACGGCTTCATTGAACCCGAAGAAGGAGACGAAGATCTCTTTGTTCATAGAAGCGATGTAGAGTCTGGATCTCTGGAAGAAGGAGACGTTGTAGAGTTTGAGTCCGAAGAAGGAGATAAAGGACCAAAAGCTGTAAACGTTACGAAGGTAGAATAGGAAATGATTTAAAAAGCCGTCAAACATAGGCGATTTTTCGAAAATTCTGTGATTGACTTTCTGCGGCGGGTGATTCTAAAAATTTTGAGGAAATCGCCTAATACTCTCTTTTTCTTATTTTTGTTAACTTATCGTGCCGAGCGGGAGCACTTCTCTTTCCCAACTCTCATTGATTATTTCTGCTGCTGAGATGTACCAAGCACAGAAGGCTGTTATTATCCCGCTTATTCCTCCAATTGTTTTGATTATTGTGATTCCGGTTATTGTGCTTATGTCTAGTAAGATGAAGGTTACCAGGAGTGCTGTGAATGTTGATACAAGAGCTCGGTTAGTTTTGAAAGTGCCTATCCACATGTAAAACGTGAAAATCGTCCAAGAAATTAATGATACTTTCTCGATAGATGCGAACGCACCCACCGAAATTATTCCATAATCCAGCAAAAAAACTGCTGTTGCTAAACCCATCCAAAACATTCCGTAAGACGAAAAAGCTGTAGCGGGGAAAGTTTCACCTCTTTTAAACTCCCACATCCCTGCTGCAAACTGAGCTACTCCACCATAAAAAACCGCCCAGGGCCAGAAAGAATGGAGTGTTGTCAGGCCGGTGTTATGCATGCTTAGTATGAAGGTTGTGAGAGCGAACCCTGCTAGGCCTAGTGGTCCTGCGTTCGCTATTTTTTGTTTGTTCATTTTGAAGTCATCTCTGTTTTTGGCTTTGGTTTTGAGGTATGGTATTTAATCTTTTCTCCGTTTTTCTGTGTTTGTCGATAATTTTATAGTTCTGAAAAATATTTTCTCTTTTTTTTAAGGGACTTTCAGCTTATTTTAGGTAGCAAGTGCTTTGATATATCTTGCTTATTTCGGATTTTCGGTATTTTGTTTACCAGTTTCCATTTTTCGCTGTGTTCTATCGTTTCACCCCTATCTATTTCTTTTAAAGGGCCTAGCGTTTCTAGTTCAAGCATCGATTCGTCTGTAAAAACTTCTACGTTGGATTTATAGTCCGGGTAATTCTCTTCTTTCTCAAAATTAAACTGTTTTATAAACGCGTGCCCTCCATTGATGTAGGCAACCCATTCATCTTTAACGAGGGCGCCCAATTTAAACGTCGATTTTAGGTCAGAGGCCTGTTTGATAAAAATGCATTCTTCTCGAAAACAAACTCTTTCATCATTTAACTCCGAATAGGGCCAAAAAGAAATGGTTCTATCAGGTAGTAGATTCTCTGGATTCTCACTTGTTAAGGGTATTATTGCTTTACCC
>CAYSUV010000233.1:0-3088 GCA_964434275.1 Hadarchaeota archaeon (SeqCode)
GGGTAAAGATTATCCGGAGGATAAATTAGAGTCTGCTTGGAAATATATTTTGAAGAACGATTCTCATGACACGATTTGTGGGACAGAAACAGACAAGCTATTTAGAGAAGTCTCTTTGAAGCGGTATGAGTTCGCTGAAGATTTGATAGGTGAAGTTAGGGAAAAGTCCATAGATTTTCTCTTAAGTGAAATTGATACAGATAGTGAGGAGGGAGAACCTTTTGTAGTTTTCAACAGTTTGAATTGGGAGAGAAAAGAAATAATTTCCATCGACGCACCTGGGCAAGTTCGAGAACATATTGTGAAGGATGATGAGGGAAATGAGATTCCTTCGCAGATTGAGGGAGATCAAATTTTCTTTAGAGCAAAAATACCTTCTTTAGGATATAGAGTGTATTTCCTCCAATCTAGTGATAGGGAAGAAAATCACGATACCGATCTTGAAGGGGATGAGAAAACTCTTGAAAACAAATACTATCGCTTAGAAATAAGTCCGGAAAAGGGATGTATAACTTCTCTTTATGATAAAGAAACGGAAAAAGAAATCCTATCGGAAAAAGGAAAGTATCACGGTAATGAAATTATAGCGAAGGAGGATGTAGGAAATCTTTGGACAGTGCAGGAACTCGGAGAGAGATTCAGAAGCACAGAATACGAACATAAAATAGAACTAGTAAAAGATGGTCCGCTTGTAAAGACAGTAAAAATCCAGGGAAAAAGCGACGATTTATCTTGGATTCAAAAAATCTCTTTGTATTCTGATATGAGGAGGATAGATTTAGAAACGTCTATAGATTTTGAAGGTAAAGATAGAAGAGTGCAAGTTGTTTTCGAACCAAATATTGATGGGAGTAACTATTATGAAACTCCCTTCTATACTGCAGAAAGAAAAGACGGTCATTGGCCTGCGCAGAATTGGGTTGATGTTTCTAATGAGGATTATGGATTGACTGTTTTGAATACGGGTAATCCAGGGTATGAGGTGGATGATAGTGTGATTTCTATGACTTTGTTCCGTTCTGTTTCGGTTCTTCCTGCTCGTTTCCCGGGGCTTTTGCTTAAGAATTTTAAGGATTTTCTCGGCAGATTGATTGAAGGACTTAAACTTTCTCTTGATGGATTATATGTGGGTGAATGGGCTCTTTATCCCTATCATGGGGTTATGTTAAGAGAATATGCTTCACAGGGAGGTCCTGAGCTGAAGGGTGGTTGGACTCTTATAGACCATCTGATACCGTATTTGAAATTTTGGGAAGAAACCGAATCTTGGGAGAGAGGGAATCATTCTTTTGATTATGCAGTTTATCCCCATCAGGGCGATTGGAAACAAGCGGATGTAGTGAGAAAAGGTTATGAGATAAACAATCCTTTGATAATAAAAAAAGCCGAATCAGGAGAAGGAGAACTTCCACCAGAATTTAGTTTCTTGAAAACAGATAATCCCGAAGTTATCTTGTCTGCTTTGAAAAAATCTGAAAGTGGTGAAGGGGTAACTATTAGGTTTTATGAGGCTATAGGTGAGGATACTGAATTTGATTTATCCTTCTTCCAAGATATGAAAAAAGTTCGTCTCGTTTCTATGACTGAGGAAGAGACCTACGAATCTTTGAGTGGAGAAGGGAAAAATTTGAATGTGGAGATTGATGGTAATGAGATAAAAACTCTCATGTTCACGCCTGAGATTATAACGGGAAAGTAGAGATAGATTTTTAGAATGAAAGTAAGTATAGGCTTAGTACTATTCCTGAAAGTAATATAAATCTAGCTTTTGGCGATTCTATAGCTGTTGTGGTTGGGAGAAGATTTGTGAAAAATTTTTGGAATCATAATCCTGAAAAAGTTTAGAAGGGCCTGCAGGCCGGTTTATTGGTAATTGAGTTAGATTTGCAACTTGTAGGAATTCCGTTAATAACCACTATTTTCGTCGCTTCAGGGCCACCATTTTTGAATCTTTAAGAATTAAAATAGGTGATAACCTAATAATTTCTAGGCATAATAATGATGACAATCTAGGTGAAAAATATGGTAGTGGAAAACGCGGTTTTACAATTCGAGTTGGCGAAAGTGCTATTCCCGCCGATACTAGTAGGGATATTAGCGTATCTTAGCGGGTCCTTAGATGCAGGTGGATCTATAATCGCAATATTTTTGGGGATATTGGTACTTCATTCTTCCGGCCCGTTTTATTTTGTTAGTCTGCTTTCTTTCTTGGCTCTGGGTTCGGTTTTTACTAAATTCAAATATGATCATAAAGCTGAGCTTGGGATTGTGGATGTTGGTGGAAGGTCGGTAAATCCGGTTTTGGCTAATGGGATTATACCGGCATTTTTAGCAGTTTTAGGGAATCCTTATTATTTTATTAGTTCTACTTCGGCTGCACTTGCAGATACTTTGGCGACGGAGATAGGGAGTTTGTATGGTAATCCTAAAATGATTACTAGTTTTGAAGAGGTGGAACCGGGCACTCGGGGGGCGATTAGTCCTTTAGGTCAAGTGGCTGCAGTTGGAGGTGCGGTATTGATGGCGTTTGTAGGTATTGGATTGTTGATTCCTTTCCCTGGAGTTGAGTTTGAACCTTCTAAGCTTATTTTTGTAGCTGCTATAGCTGGTTTTTTCGGCTGTCAAATAGATAGCTTTTTAGGAGCTTCTTTTGATTTTCTCTCTAAGGAAGAGATTAATTTGTTGGGAACTCTTTCCGGCGCTGCTTTTAGCATGATGCTTGTTTTTCTATTGTAGAAAAAATTGGTTTAGGTTTTTATCTGAATATTTTTGAACCTATCGAAGCTCCGATTTTCGCCCCGCTTCTGATTAAACTTGCTTTCCAACTCGGATCAGGTTTTTCGGGTTTTGAGTTTTTAACCATTTTGAACCATTCTTTAGGGTTTCCTCTTCTCAGAAGTCCTCTCATGCAAAAAATAGAAATGTCTCTCACACCTGCGGCGAGAGAAGCTTTAACGTCCGGTTTGAGTTGCGAAGGTTTTTCGTAATAAGGTTCGTTTCCAAGAACTCCTACTCCCGTAACGCCGATCGAAACTGCTGTCCGTTCTTTGATTACTTTTTTCGCGTCAGAAAGGTAATCGTATAGAAG